>MGVM01000126.1:0-2292 GCA_001800495.1 Elusimicrobia bacterium RIFOXYB2_FULL_48_7 | reverse complement strand
CTCCTGGCCGAAACCCGCACCGGGAGCGGTATGCGCGCCAAGGCGTGAGTTGAGAGCTGAAATTTCATCCGGGGAAATACTGTTGTTCCTCACGGCATTAAGCAGGCCGATCAGCTTGTCGTCGTTCTGCCGGTAGATTTTGTCAAGTTCCACGTATTCCATTGTAAAATATTCAAATACCTTCGCGTCGAAAAAATAGGGGCTTTCGTAGTGCGTTTCCAGCATTTCCCTTTCCTCTTCCTTCACAACAGGAGGCAGCTGATAAAGGTCGCCTATGAAAACCATCTGCGCCCCGCCGAAAGCGCGGCTGCTGTCCCTGCCCTTGGAGCGCATGAATTGGTCCACGCAATCCAGCAGGTCGGAGCGCACCATTGAAATCTCGTCTATAATTATCGCGTCAAGTTCCTGGTATATGCCGGTTTTCTTTTTTTTGACCCTCTCGATTTTCTTCATCGTCACGCCCGGCTTGAACCCGAAGAAAGAATGGATTGTTTCCCCCTGCACGTTCAACGCCGCCACCCCAGTGGGGGCCAGGACAACTACTTTCTTTTTCGTAATGGAACGGAAATACTGCAGGAGCGTAGATTTGCCGGTGCCGGCTTTCCCTGTAATAAACACGTTTTTGCGGGTGTTTTCAAGCAAATCCAGGGTTTTCCTGAACTGCCCGTTGATCTCTATGCCGTCAAATTTGTTCTTCATATTTTATCTAAAATAAGCCAGTATCCCGGCAAGCGCGAAAAACAGGGCAGAGGTAAGAAGCTTCACTGTCCCGGAACGCTGTTCAAGGAATTTTACCAGCTTTTCGGATGTTGTGCCCAGGTAAACAAGCGCGAAAACCGCCAGAAGCGGAAGGATGAACATCAAATTGTAGTAAACGAGGTACGCGATGGCGTGCAATCTAAGGTTGGGCAGTTCCCTGATCGCCAGGACTATCGGGAAATACACCTGCCCCGTGCAGGGGAATTCCAGGATGCCAATGAAAAAACCGATCGAAAATGATGTCGCCAGGTGACGGCTGCCGCCGGATTTTTTCCAGATCAGGGTTTTTATTTTATTTTTTATTTTATCGGGAAGCTGAAGCGATATTTCCTTCAGTTTTCCCTGCCTGATCTTGAAGTAATCGTACAAACTCAAAAAACCAAACACAATGGCAATCGCGGCGAACAGCAGATTTATTGCGCGGCTCAAACCAGGAACAGCTTTTGCCTGCCTGGCAAATTCCAGCAGGCCCAGCCCTATCAAAAGATATGCAATGAAAACACCCGCGGCGAAAGCCAGCCCGGCTTTGAGAACTTCGGCTTTTTTATAACCGGTGAAAGTAAGGTAAAGCACCAGCATTATGACGGTACTGAAAGCGCAGGGATTAACGCCGTCAAGCAACCCGGCACCGGTCACCGCTGCAAACCCCAGTAGATTGAATTTTTCTTCAACGGCGGCCGTTGCAGTATTTGAGGAATCCTGTTTCGCCGGTTCAACGCGTACTGGCGCAGCTTTCTGTATTTTCACAACCGGCTTTATCTGTTTTTTTTCCTGTGAAGATGGCTTTGCCACTTCCGCAACAGGGCACTCCTGAGCCTGGCGGATAAACCCCCGCGCCACGGACTCGAAATCCCGCCTTATTTCCCCATAGCCGTCGAGCAGAACGTTCTCGACAAAAATCGTCGGAGGCGGATTTTTGGCCGCTACCGAATGCTGTTTCTCCATTTTAGTGAGCGTGTTGTAATTATTAATATCGCCTATTTCCAGGAAGTTGATTTCGATGGCGGATTTGTACCTGTCCACCATGGCCGGAAGGAAATTGTTTTTCAGGTCCTTGCATTCCTCGCAAGACTGGGAGTAAAAGAAGAATATTTTCACCGGTCCGGGCCCGGAGGGTTCGGCCCTCGCGGTAAATGAAAAATTAACGGTGAGCGCGGCAGCCAGTAAAAATCTTATTGGGGCTTTCATTGAATCTCTTCAATGGGGATGGCAATCTCTATGTAGATATTTTCCTTCCTGGGAGGGGCACCGGGTTTCTTTTTCTTCTTGTCCGGTTCCACGTTTATAGTTGAAAATATATAGTCGCCCGGGGCGACGGAATCTGTCACAAGCACAACCCTGTACCTTTTGCTAGAAGAGGTGATCTTGTTTATTTTTATCTCGTTGTATCCCCTATTGTTGATCATTATCCTCTGGGAATCCGGGGATCCGCCCTGGATATAAGGCCTTGACATGAGCGTCATGTCGAGATTTACAAGCGGCGCTTCGACCATTCCGTATACAAGCAGCATGACATTCGGGTTGACGGGATCG
>MGVM01000125.1:5733-6620 GCA_001800495.1 Elusimicrobia bacterium RIFOXYB2_FULL_48_7 | reverse complement strand
GCGCTTTGCGACGCGGCAAGCATGCTCGCGCTGGACAAGCTGGAAGCCCTTCTGGTAAAAGCGATAAAAATAAGCGAGATCATAAGAAAAGGTTAAAAGGGGGAGTTTGAAATGAAATTATTCATTGATTCGGTTGACTTGAACGAGATAAAACAGGCTGCGGAGTGGGGCCTTCTTGGCGGTGTGACCACCAACCCCTCCCTGATGTCCAAAAAAGTGTCGGGACTGCAGGAACAGAAAAAACTACTGGCGGAAATCTGCAAAATAGCAAAAGTTGACGTCCTTGCCGAGCCGGTAAGCCCCGAATATGACGGGATTTTAAAGGAATCAATTGAACTCGCAGCTATTTCACCGCAAATAGTGGCAAAATTGCCCATGACACCGGACAGTATCAGGGCGGTGGGCGCGTTGAAAAAGAAAAAAATTAAAACCGCAATAACTCTTATTTTCTCGCCGGCGCAGGCGATGATAGCGGCTGTGGCGGGAGCCGATTACATATGCCCGTTTGTCGGCCGGCTGGATGATAACGGCGTTAACGGCATAGACATGATAGGCGAAATACAACAGATTTACGGCAAATACGGATTCAAGACCAGGGCGATAGTGGCTTCGGTAAGGAACAACGCCCATATCCTTGGCGCCGCAAAACACGGCGCGGCGGCGGTAACCATCCCGTTCAAGCTTTTCAGTGAATTGTTCAGGCACGACCTGACTGACGCCGGAATTAAGAAATTCCTGGAAGACTGGAACAAGGCGAAAAAGCAATAATTTTTAGGAGGACTTATAATGAAATGCCCGAAATGCAACGTAGAAAACAAGGAAGAAGCGAAGGTTTGCAAAAAGTGCGGGACATCGCTGGTGATAAAACCGGTCTGGCGCCCGGACTG
>MGVM01000125.1:0-5696 GCA_001800495.1 Elusimicrobia bacterium RIFOXYB2_FULL_48_7 | reverse complement strand
GTGCTTATCGTGATCTTTTTCACGCTTAACGCGCTGTTCAAGCCGTACATGAGAAAACTGCCGCAGGATATCACTCCCTGGTTGAAGTCGTCGGAAAGCGCGCAGAGCGCGCAGAGCGCGAAGCCCGGTAAATAGAAAAACATGGAAAAGACAAAAGATATAGCTAAATTCGCGAAAGAAGTTTTAATGATTGAAGCGCAGGCGGTCAGGGAACAGGTCAAGCACATAAATAAGGGTTTTCTGGCTTCGGTAAGCCTGGTTGATAAAGTCATAAACAATTCAGGAAGGATCATCATCACGGGCATGGGGAAATCCGGCCTGATAGGCAGGAAAATATCCGCGACCTTCGCTTCAATCGGCATTCCCTCAAATTTTATACACCCTGCTGAAATAGTTCACGGCGACCTGGGCATGATCACCGGCAGAGACCTGATGCTGGTGCTGTCCTACTCGGGTGAATCCGAAGAGCTTAAAAAAGCGCTGCCTGCCATCAAGGACATGGGCACGAAAATCATTTCCATTACGGGCCGGGCGAATTCTTTCATAACAAAATTCTCAGACCAGGTGCTTTACGCGTTCATAAAAAAAGAAGCGTGCCCCTATAATTTGGTGCCCTCCGCGTCAACTACCGCGATGCTTGCCATGGGCGATGCCCTGGCGCTTTCTGTCAGCCGCCTGCGGGGTTTCAAGAGGGAGGACTATGCCAGGTTCCATCCCGGCGGGATCCTGGGCAGCAAGGTGACGCTCAAGGTTGAAAAAGTCATGCGCACGGGCGCGGCTAACCCGGTAATGAACCAGGACGCCTCGGTTGAAAAAGGGCTTGAAGTAATGACTAAGACCAAGCTCGGGGCCCTTAGTATCGTGGATTCAAAAAACAGGCTCGTGGGTTATTTCACGGACGGAGACCTCAGGAGAAAACTCCAGACAGAAAAAAACATTCTTGCCAGGAAGCTTAAAGACGTGATGACAAAAAACCCGAAATGCATCACGGGCGACAAGCTGGCGCTGGATGCGGCAGAGATGATAAATAAATATAATTGCGATAATCTGCCGGTTGTAGACAACAAGGGCAAGCCGGTGGGGATAATTGACGAGCGGGATTTGATAGTGGTCGGTATCCAATGAACAAGGCAATATTAGACCGTGCGAAAAAAATCAAACTGATCGCTATGGATCTGGATGGCGTGTTAACCAAGGGCGAGATGATCGTCCTGGAATCCGGCGAGGAAGTCAAGGCCTGGGATATCCGGGACCGGCTGGCTTTCACCCTGCTGAAAAAAAGCGGCCTGGGCATTGAACTCGCGTGGATCACCGGCAGGGCCTCCAAGCAGGTTGAGATGCGCGCGGCGGAACTGAAAATAAAATATTTTTACCAGGGCGTGCCGGACAAGCTAGTTCCCTACAATGAAATCATGAAAACCGGCAGTTATGAAGCGGCGCAGGTCGCGTTTTTAGGCGATGACTGGCTGGATATCCCGATACTCAAACGCGCGGGGCTCGCCATATGCCCTAAGGACGCGGCCGCAGAAGCGAAAAAACACGCCCACTATATAAGCAAATACAACGGCGGCTACGGGGTCCTGCGTGAAGCGGTCGAAATAATACTGAAAGCGCAGGGCGCGTATACGAAAGTCCTGGGAATTTACGACAAATAGATGGCTCACAGACGGCATTATATACGCAGAAGGGTTTATTACTGGGTAGTGCTTTTGTTCTTGAAATCGGTGCGGGTGCTGTCGTTCAGGGGCTCGCAGAAACTCGGGGCTTTTTTCGGCGGCCTCGGTTACCACCTGGTAAAAAGATACAGCAGGATAGCCGAAAAGAATTTAAAAAGTTGTTTTCCTGAAAAGACAGATGAAGAAATCAGGTCTTTGGCAAAAAGGGTTTTCATCAACCAGGGCAAGAACTTCTTTGAGTTCATAAATTTCCATAAATTGAACAAAGAAAACATCGGCTCGGCCGTGAAGTTCACCGGCGCGGACAATTTCAAGGCTGCCTTCAGCCAGGGCAAGGGCGTGCTGATGATAGCGGGGCATTTCAGCAACTGGGAACTGCTCGGCGTGGCGATAACACACAACGGTTTTCCGCTGAACGTGATAGCCAGGAAACTCTACATTGAAGAACTTGATGAGCTGCTGCTGAAATCAAGGGAATCCATGGGCATGAAGATAATCCGCAGGGGCCTGAATGATTCGCCCATGGGAATACTCAGGGCCTTGAAAAGAAACCAGTGCCTGGCGATGCTGATTGACCAGAATATCAAATCCGTTCCGGGTGTTTGCGTGGATTTCTTCGGCAGAAAAGCCCTGACTCCCTCGGGCCTTGCGTCACTTGCCCTGAAGACCGGCGCGCCGGTTGTTTCCGGGATGATCATACGCGAGGACGACGACACTTTCACCGTTGAAATGTCAAAGCAGGTTGAGCTTATCCGCACGGGCAGCGAGGAAGAGGATATAGTGAAAAACACGCAGGTGTTCACGGGAATCATAGAATCATATATCAGGAAATACCCGGCCCAGTGGGTTTGGTTCCATAAAAGGTGGGACGAATGAAAGCAAGGTTCCTTCTCCTGGCCGCCGCGGTTTGCGCGCCGGTTTTCCTGGCTGGTTGCAACGACGGCGCGGTAAAAAGAGCCGCGCGTTCCGCGGGGCCTGAACAGGTTTTGAAAAATTTCACCGTGTTTGAATCCAGGAACGGAATAAAAAACTGGGTGCTCGCGGCGAAGGAAGCGCAGGTCTTTGAATCCCAAAAGAACGCGCGGCTGGCGGATTTTACGGTCAAATTTTTCACCGCAGACGGTAAGACTACAAAAGCTGTCCTGAAGGCGAAATCCGGTGAAATAGACACCGCCAGGAACGATTTTTACACGAAAGGCCCCACAACCATCACGAGCGCGAACAATGACGTCCTTGACAGCAGTGACCTGCGGTATAAAGCCGATACTAAGAAAATTTACGGTGACTCCTACGTGAAGCTTACCCGGAAGGACGGCGTGGTGGAAGGCATGGGGCTGGAAGCCGAGCCGGATTTATCTTCGGTAATAATCAAGGAAAGCATGGCTCACAAGGCCCAATGAAAAAAAACGCGTTCTTTTACATTTTTGTGTTCTGCTGCTTCCGGTTCTGCCAGGACACTCTCCCCGCAGGGCCGGCCGCCGCGGCCAAGGACCCGTCGGAATTCCTTAAAGCCGACTCAATGGAATTCAGGATGAAGGAAAACAGGACCATTTACAGGAAAAACGTCAGGGCGGTGGTAGGCAAAAACCTTCTTACCGCTGATTACGCGGTGGACGACAAGAACCTGAGAACGGTGGAAATGTCGGGCAACATAAACGGCTATTATATCGATGAAAACACGGGAACCTTGAAAATAAAGGCCGATAACGGCAAGTACGACGCGCTGAAGGAAGAGTCGCAGCTGTGGGGAAACTGCTGGATGGTCTACACCAGCAGCGACGGGCGCAGCATGGAGATTACGGCGGACAGGATTTCACTGGATGGTAAAACAAAAATCGCCGACATCACCGGGAATGTGAACCTGGCATATGAAAACAATACCGCACGGACTCAGTTCGCGAAGTATTACCACCAGGACAGGAAAGTCGTTATGATGAAAGAGAACAATTTCATGCCCGTGGTGAACTATTCAAACGGCTACAAGGCGGACTTCACGGCAGAAAAAATAACCCTCATGCCGGAAGAAAAAAAGCTGTACTTTGAGAGCAGTGTTTTTTCAAAGATAGCGAAAAACAGGTAGGTGCCGGTTTAAAACATGCAACTTAAAGCTCATAATCTGATGAAAAGTTTCAAGAAAAGCCGCAAGGCGGTCGACGATGTTTCCCTGGAAGTCAAAAGGGGGGAAATCGTCGGGCTCCTGGGCCCAAACGGCGCCGGGAAAACAACCATATTCAGGATGATAGTTGGTTCGCTGGTGCCGGACAAGGGGAGCGTCCAATTGGGCGAGAAAAACATCACAAAAATGCCCATGTTCAAGCGGGCGCGGCTGGGTGTGTCATACCTGCCCCAGGAACCGTCTATCTTCCGCAAGCTTTCGGTGGAGAACAACCTCGTGGCTGTTGCAGAATTCCTGAAAATGCCGAAGGAAACAAAAAAATCCAGGATAGAGGATGCCATAAAGGAATTCGGGCTGGAAAAACTGCGCCACCAAAAGGCGTATTCGCTTTCCGGCGGAGAAAAGCGGCGCACGGAAATTGCGCGAGCGCTGCTGATCAACCCCGTATTCCTGCTGCTGGACGAGCCGTTCGTGGGCATCGACCCGATCACCGTGGCGGAAATCCAGCACATGATAAAGGTGCTCAGGGAAAAAAACATAGGCATCCTCATTACCGACCATAATGTCCGGGAAACACTGGAAATAATCGACCGCGCATATATCATTTACGACGGGAAGATACTGCTTGAAGGCGACGCGAACAGCCTGCTCAACAACCCCGAGGCAAGAAGGCTGTACCTGGGAGAAAAATTTCAAAAATAGGGAGGAGAATTTCGTGCAAATTAACATCACAGCAAGAAATGTCAAATTGACAAAGGCAATAAGGGATTACGTAAGCAAAAAAGTTGAGAAAATGACAAGGTTTCTCGAAAACCAGATCATAAATGTCCAGATAAAGCTTGAAGTGGAAAAATACACGCAGATAGCGGAGATAAAAATCCACATAGAAGGCCACGTGCTGAAAGCAAGGGAAGTTTCAACCGACATTTATGCCGCGATAGACCTCACCATCGACAAACTTGAACGGCAGGTGAATAAATTCAAGGAAATACAGAAAGGCCACCACAAAAAACACTCCGTGAAAGAGGATGAATACTTTGTGCAGGATACTCTGGTAAATGTCATAGAAGAAGCTGAAAAGCAGGACCTGAAAATTTTCACGCCAAAGCAGGCGTTAAACGAAATGGACGCCTCGGGGCGGACGTTCTTCGCTTTTTTGAATTCACGCACCGAGAAAGTAAATATCATCTACAGGGCCGACAAGGGCGCGAACGGCCTTGTGGAACTGAATTACTGAAAGTAAAAAACAAAAATGTAAAAGGAGGAGAGCACATTGATCAAGATTTTTGAATTTCTGCACCAAAAAGCAATAATCCTTGACCTGCAGGCAAAGGAAAAGAAAAATGCGGTCGCGGAGATGGTTGAATGCCTGGCAAGGGAAAAAAAGTTCAAGGACACGCAAAAAGCCATAACCGCGGTCATGGAAAGGGAAAAACTCGGCACCACGGGTGTCGGGCAGGGGGTCGCGATACCGCACGGCAGGACTGACGCCGTTGACGAGCTTTCCGGCGCCCTGGGGTTTTCAAAGCACGGGGTTGAATTCGAGGCGCTCGACGGAGAGCCGGTTCACATAATCTTTCTTTTGCTTTCCCCGCCGGATTCCGGCGGCGAACACCTGAGAGCCCTGGCTAAAGTGTCAAGGCTTTTCAAGGACAAATTTTTCAGGCAGGCCCTCCTTGACGCCAAGTCAAAAGAAGAAGTGATTAAGATAATCCAGCAGGAAGACGAATATTAACCAGTAAAAATGGAAAAATATTGCGTTGGTGATTTATTTAAAAACAAGGCAAAAACATTGTCATTGGTGCTTTTAAACGGCACTGAAGGTTTTTCGCGCCCTATAGTCCAGCCGGAAATCAACAGGCTGGGGCTGGCGCTGTGCGGGCATTTCAAGCATTTTCCGGCAG
>MGVM01000124.1 GCA_001800495.1 Elusimicrobia bacterium RIFOXYB2_FULL_48_7 | reverse complement strand
CTGACAAGGGAAGGGAAAAAATAAACCAGCTGAACAATTTTTCGTCTTTCTACCGCAAGGACATCAAGTCGCTTGGGTACGACCTTGACGTCACCAAAATCACGGTAAACGTGACACAGACAGGCCTTACCGGATACCAGATAGAAGACATCCTCGCGAAAGAATACAACATACAGGTTGATTGCGCCGATATTTTCAATCTAATTGCCATAACCGGCACAGGGACCGAAAAAAGCGACATTACCAAACTTGTTGAAGCCCTTGCTGAAATCGACAAAAAATACCACGGCGAAGAAAAGAACTGGGTGCTTGACATACCTTCGCTTTCCACCGAGATGGTCATGATGCCCCGCGATATTTTCTTCAGCTATGGGACGAAACGCGTGCCGCTGAAAAAAGCCGCAGGACAGATATCAGCCCAGACCTTGACGCCCTACCCGCCCGGCATTCCGGTTTTGATACCGGGTGAACGAATTACGAACGAAATCTGCGAGTATCTTATAGACCTGTCGGAAAAAAATGTCCGCGTAAGCGGGCAGGAAACAGACGCGCTGAGAACCATCAAGGTTGTCACGACGTAATACCCCATAGCCTTCCAAGCGGCTAACAAGGGGTATTAACAAGGAAATAACAAGGGAGATAAAAGGGAGAAATTATGGCAAAGAAAAAAGCGAAGAAGAATGTAAAAAAATCCGTAAAGAAGAACGCTCCAAAAAAGGCAAAAAACAAGCTGAAGAAACCGGCCCAAAAAGCAGAAATAAAAGCCAAGGTTTACAAAAGCGCTCTTACAAAATCCGACCTCAAAACCCTAAGAAATATACTCATTGAAAAAAGGGACGACCTTAGCGGCGTGGTGATGCAGAAAAAGCATTCCGAACTGCCCGAAAATGAGATTGGTGACGAGGTCGACAGGGCCACTTCTTCCGTAGAGAAGGAAATGCTTTTTGAGCTCACGAATACAGAAAAAATGATCCTGGATACCATTGAAGCCGCCATCAGGAAAATGGATCACAGCGATTTCGGCCTTTGCGAATCGTGCGGAAAGCCGGTATCCTTAAAAAGGCTGAAAGCCATGCCCTGGGTCAGGTATTGCATAGACTGCCAGAAAACTTTTGAAACTCCTGAAGAATAACAGCGCAGCCAGCAAACTCAAACAGTTAAAAACATTCATCTCCGCATATAAAAGCGCGGTTGTGGCTTATTCAGGCGGCGTTGACAGCACCCTGCTCCTGAAGGTCACCGCTGACACGCTTGGAAAAAACAATACGCTTGCAGTGCTTGCCCTCTCCGAGACCTACCCCGAATCTGACAGGGCAACAGCTCAAAATGTCGTCAAAAAGCTAGGGGTAAAGTGCATAACTATCCGCACCTCCGAACTGCAAAACCGGAACTTCCGTAAGAACCCAAAACTCAGGTGCTATTACTGCAAAAGCGAACTATTCTCCAAGATCAGCCGCATAGCCACGGAACACAAAATAAGAACAATTTTCGACGGCTCTAACTATGACGACCTTTCCGATTACCGGCCGGGCAGGATAGCCCTGAAAGAATTCAGGGTCACCAGCCCGCTCCTGCAAACCGGCATAAACAAAAAAGGAGTCCGCGCGATATCAAGACTCCTCGGGCTTCCAACCTGGAACAAACCCCAGATGGCGTGCCTCGCCTCAAGGATCCCCTACGGCACTATGATCACGAAGGAAACGCTTGTAAAGATCGACAAAGCGGAAGACATCCTTAGAAAGTTTGGGTTTATCAATGTAAGGGTGAGGGATTATCAAGGCACAGCCCGGATCGAAGTTTCGCAGGAACAGATTAACCGGTTTTTCAAGAACGGTTTAAGAAACAAAGTAACCGGCGCTTTTAAAAAACTGGGCTACAAGTTTGTCACCGTTGACCTCGAAGGATACCGCACCGGCAGCATGAACCTATGAAAAACCCCAAAGTAGCGGTAGCAATGTCCGGCGGGGTCGATTCATCCGTGGCAGCCGCCCTTCTCAAAGCACAGGGCTATGACACCGCCGGTATCACCATGCGTCTCTGGTCCTGCGAAGAAGCCCCTGCAGGCGCCGCGAAAAACCCCGGGAAACTCTGCTGTTCATACAACGACGCCCTCGATGCAAGAAAAGTGGCAGGAAAACTGGGCATACCGCATTACATTGTTGATTACAGGCAGGAATTCAGTGTTCAGGTGGTCAAACCCTTCTGCGAAAACTACCGGAAAGGCCGGACACCTAATCCCTGCGTGCTCTGCAATGAAAAGATAAAGTTCGGCCTCCTGCTGAAAAAAATAAAAGCGCTCGGTTTTGATTACCTGGCCACCGGGCATTACGCTTCAATAATCCGCGATCCAAAAACCGACAGTGTCCTCCTGAAAAAAGGCAAAGACGACAGGAACGACCAATCCTACTGGCTTTACAGCGTAAAACCCGGAAATTTAAAACACATTCTCCTACCGCTCGGGGGACTTACCAAGGAAGAAGTCAGGGGGCTTGCAAAGAAATACCGCCTTCACACGGCAGAAAAACCCAAAAGCCAGGAAATTTGCTTCATCCAGGATAATAATTACCGTGCTTTTCTCAGGCAGTATTCAAAACATGAACGGCCGGGCAGGATAATTGATAAAAATGGGAAAATACTGGGCAGGCACGCCGGCGTATCAAATTTTACTCTGGGCCAGAGGTCGGGCCTTGGCATATCCGCCGGCAGGAGGATATATGTCATCAAAAGGATACCGGAGAAAAAGCTGGTGGTTGTGGGCGACGAAAAAGACGTTTATTCTTCTGAATTCACGGCAAAAAATGTCAATTGGCTTGTGAAACCGGGAAGGTTCCCGCTTAAAGCGCAGGTGAAAATCAGGTACACGAACAAGGGCTCTGCCGGGACCATATACAAACTGGGCAAAATTTTATATAAAATAGTCCTTGAACAGCCGCAGTGGGCGCTAACACCCGGCCAGAGCGCGGTTTTTTACAACGGCTCAACGCTGCTGGGCGGCGGGATAATACAATGATCGCGATAATAGATTACGGCGTGGGGAATCTGAGAAGCATAAGCAAGTCCGTTGAACTTCTCGGAGGAAAACCTGTCATCACTACAGATAAAAAGATAGTGTCAAAATCCAGTGGTATAATCCTACCGGGTGTCGGCGCGTTCAAGCCGGCAATGAAAATGCTAAGAAACAGCGGCCTTGCCGGAGTGATCGGGAAATTGTCCGCCGAAGGCAGGCCCATCCTCGGGATATGCCTTGGGATGCAGTTGTTTTTCACGTTAAGCAGGGAAGGCGGGGTTACCAAGGGCCTCGGGCTGATAGACGGCACGGTTGAAAAACTCCCGGTAAAAAAGCTGAAACTTCCGCAGATGGGGTGGAACAACGTGAGATTTCAAATCACAAATCCTGTTTTTAATGACGTTAAAAACAACTCCTACTTTTACTTCGTTCACTCATATTACTGCAAGCCAAAAGACAAAAAAACCGTAATCGCGGTGACGGATTACTCAATAAAATTCCCGTCGGTGATCCGGAAAGGTAATATTATAGGCACCCAGTTCCACCCGGAAAAAAGCTCCGGACAGGGGCTGAACATGCTGAAAAATTTCGTTGAACTCGCAAAAAAACCATGTTAACCAAACGAATAATTCCCTGCCTTGACGTCAAGAACGGCCGCGTGGTGAAAGGGATCCACTTCCAGAACCTGCGCGACGCGGGCGACCCCGTTGAAACCGCGAAACAATACAGCAAGAACGGCGCCGACGAACTTGTTTTCCTGGATATAACCGCAACGCTTGAAGAAAGAAAAACCACCTTTGAGGTGGTCAGAAAAACAGCCGAGAACGTTTTTATTCCGTTGACGGTAGGCGGGGGGATAAAAACTATCGCGGACATAACCGCCCTGCTTAATGCGGGCGCCGACAAAATATCCA
This sequence comes from Elusimicrobia bacterium RIFOXYB2_FULL_48_7, assembly GCA_001800495.1. Taxonomy (GTDB): domain Bacteria; phylum Elusimicrobiota; class Endomicrobiia; order CG1-02-37-114; family XYA2-FULL-39-19; genus OXYB2-FULL-48-7. The sequence continues at coordinate 2,710 of MGVM01000124.1, read as the reverse complement.
TAAATACCGCCGCGGTAAAAACGCCGAGACTGGTGAAAGAATCTTCATCCAGATTCGGCTCGCAATGCATCGTTGTGGCAATCGACGCAAAAAAAACCGCCCGGAATAAATGGGAAGTGTACATAAACGCGGGCAACACGCCGACGGGCATTGACGCCGTGAAATGGGCCCGGAACGTCCAGCAGCTCGGCGCTGGCGAAATACTCCTGACCAGCATCGACGCAGACGGAACAAAAGCAGGCTATGAAATTGAGTTGACCAGGGCTATCAGCACCAGCGTGAATATCCCGGTTATCGCTTCAGGCGGGGCAGGGGAACCAAAACACCTCTATGAAGTTTTAAGCAAAGGCAAGGCGGACGCAGCCCTCGCGGCAAGCATATTCCATTACGACGAATACCCGGTCCATAAAGTGAAATCCTACCTCAAATCCAGGGGCATACCGGTAAGAAGTTGATTTAATCAAGAACGGATATTTTTAAGGCTGGCTTTTTAATCTTCTCGAATTTTATCTTGACTTCCTTGAAGAGCTTCCTGAAAGAGTCGTCAGCGTAATCCGTGCAAGTTACGAACCCCGATATCTTCGAATTGACCAACATCTTGGCGCACAGGTTGCAAGGCGAATGGGTGCAGTATAGCGTGGCCCCGTCGATATTGATGCCGTGAAGCCCCGCCTGGATGATGGCGTTCTGTTCCGCGTGGACCGCCCTGCAGATCTCGTGCCTTGTCCCGGAGGGGATATTGAGCTTCTGCCTCAAACATCCGAGTTCAAGGCAATCCTTCGTGCCGGCTGGGGCGCCGTTATAACCGGTCGTGAGTATCCTCTTATTTCGCACGATCACTGCGCCGACATGATGCCTGCGGCAGGTGGACCTTTCCGCAACAAGAAACGCCATTTTCATGAAATATTCATCCCATTTCGGCCTGCTCATCTTTCCTCCAAAATTGTCAATATGATTGGACACTTCTGTGCGCCACATTCAAGTGCTTATGAATGAGAAAGTTCTTGGAGCATTCGTCGAGGACTGTCTGAGCACAAAGTGCGAGTTCCGCAGACGCCAAGAACTTTTGAATGAATACTTGCGGTGGCAAACAGGAGTGTCCGGTCATATTATACCAATAATATTTTTTCGATTTTATTTTGTAATTGTTTCACTGTACCGTTGTTGATCACCAGCACATCCGCCTCTTTAAGGCACCTGAACAGCTGCTGGCTGTTCGGGTCGGCGGTATTCTCCCGTTTTTCCTTGGCGATAAAATCCTTCAGGGTCTTCGCGTCGCCTATCCTGTTCCTTTTGAGAGCTCTTTTGAACCGCAGTTTCACAGGGGCGTCGACCCCAATCAGGATAAAATCCTCCAGCCGCCTCAATTCCCTGATCTCACTGACGTTGCGGATGCTGTCCACTATCGATTTCCGGGCTAATTTCCGTTTAAGCCTTTTTGCAAGCACACCGGCGCCGTATCTTCTGCGCAGACTATTGCCGTATTCTATCAGGTTGTCCCTTGTTGGTTCCTTGCCCTGGCGGCTTAGCCCTTCCCTCAGGACGTCCGAGCATGAAAAGTACCTGAAACCTTTAGATTTCAGGTAATCCGCCGCTTCACCCTTGCCCGCCGCGTTGGTGCCAGTCAAGCCGATGACTTTCTTTTTCATTGGTGGTAAATATACAAAATATAGACCTGAAAAACAATACCAAAATTCTGTTTCTTGCTTTTATCTAAAATATTTGATATAATATTTTGAGTGATTAAGGACAATCTGAACGAAATACTTGAAAAAATAGCTAAATCTGCCGTAAAATCAGGCAGAAAAACGGAAGAAATCACCCTTGTTGCCGTCACCAAGACAGTCGGGATTGAGCAAATCAAGGAAATCACAGGATTGGGCGTCAAAAACGTAGGGGAAAACAGGGTCCAGTCAGCTCTTTCTAAATACCAGGCACTTTCAATAGATACAGGCATCACCTGGCACATGATAGGCCATCTTCAGTCAAACAAGGCCAAAAAAGCAGCAGAAATATTCAATTTTATCCAGTCAATCGACAGTTTAGAGCTTGCAAAAGAGGTTGACAAGCAGGCCCATAAATTAAACAAACACATTAAATGTCTTGTTGAGCTAAAAGTTTCTGAAGAACCTTCAAAATTCGGTATTATTGATAATAATATTAAAGAATTACTTGACAATTTATCCGGGTTAGGAAACCTTGTTTTTTGTGGTTTGATGTCCATGGCTCCGTACTTTGACGACCCCCAAAAAGCAAGGCCCTATTTCAGCAAGACCAAAAAAACCCTGGATGACATAAAGCATCTGCTAAAAGCACCCTATTCCGGCGCCCCCGTTCTTTCCATGGGGATGTCCAACGACTTTGAATCGGCAATCGAGGAAGGGGCGACCATGGTGCGGATAGGAACGGCAATATTCAAGTGAACACTGGTAAAATACTATTCCTTGGGGCCGGGAACATAGCGGAAGCGATAATATCAGGGCTGGTCAGCTCGGACGGTTCTTTGAAGTCAAGGATAATAGCGTCAGATATACGCGGGGAACGACTAAAATACCTTTCAAAAAAGTACGGTATTGCCGGCGCGCGGGGAAATCTTGACAAAATAGCATCCTGCAGCATCATAGTCCTTGCGGTAAAACCCCAGCAGATGCCTGAAATGCTTGCCGGATTATCCGGCAGAATAACTAAAAAACATCTTGTCGTCTCGGTA
>MGVM01000123.1:3411-6293 GCA_001800495.1 Elusimicrobia bacterium RIFOXYB2_FULL_48_7 | reverse complement strand
GCGAACCTGGAATTTAGAGAGTTTCGAACCGCCTGAATCATTGAAGCGGACATTGTAGGCGGTTGTGCCGGACTTGCGCCACTGCGCGTCCCCGGACTGCAGGTTGGCATAAGAAGGCGGCGTCGTATCCTTTAGCACAAAGAAAGCGCAGGGGCTGTAAGTCGTGATATTGTTAGCGAAATCCGAGCAGCGCACCCAAATATAATTGGTTGTTTCGGGATAGAGCCCGTCGAAAATCTCCTGAGTAACCTGCCAGGAAGGCGTATAGGAATACGTGTTTGTAGTTAAAATAACAGTCCACGGGACAATATTGCCCGCGTCGTAACTTGCGCCGTCAGTCGTCACGGCGACTTCGAAATTCTTTACGCCTGAACCTGAAACGGCATCCCTGAAAGCCACGTTGTAGGAGCCGCTGTTCGTGTTTCTCCAGCCAATGTCGCCGGACTGGTAATTGTCAATGCCGGGCGTGGTGGTGTCCTTCCTCACGTAAAAAGAGTACCCGGAGGTCAGCTGCGAATTGCCGGCGCCGTCATACACGCTGACAAAAGCGTAGCTCTGGCCTTCCTGCAGCAAATTCCACGTCTCTGGTTTAAGCTGCCACGGGGTTGAATAGGCGTTTGAATTCAAGCCGGAGGCGATAGTGCGCCAATCGTCAACCGCCGTGGAATTAACGCTGGTGCCCGTGGCGGCCTTCACCTGGAAATAATCCAGTTTTGAGCCGCCTGTGTCCAGGAAACTTATATCATAATTGAGCGAATTCGCGTTGAGCCAGGCATCGGCAGATGCGCCGACATTGTTGTTTATCGTGGGCACATTCTGGTCTTTCATGACATAAAACACGTTATAACCGGTGGCGTACTGCAGGAGGGCGTCCCACGCGCGGACCGACAGGTGATTGCTTGTGCCGGACAGGAGGCCGTTGAAGGCGATCTGCCAGTTGTCGGCATATTCCGATAAACCGTCAACGCCGGCAATGTCATTCCATTCGTTCCCGGAAATAAGCACGGGCGGGTCGGCCGGGTTAGTGGAAGAAGAAACCCTGTACTGGATCTTCTTGAGTTTCGTGAGGGTATCGCGGAAATCCACGTTGTAGCTTGTTCCGGCGGCGCTTCTCCAGCTGTCGTCCCCGGACTGGTAATCATAAATAGATGGCGCCGAAGTATCTATCACAAGGGTATAATAGGCCGGCCAGGCGCTGTAGTTGAGAGCGCTGTCCTGCGAGCGCACGCGCCAGTAATATACGGCCTGCGCGGACAAAACAGCCGCATCGGAAACCTGCTGTGTGGCGGCTGAATAAACCGGGCTTGTGAAGTTTATATCGGTGCTTACCTGGAGCTGGTACGTCTTGAGCCCTGAGCCGCCCGAATCCGCGCTTGATCCCCATGAAAAATTTATCAGGGTATAGTTCGTCGCGAAATTGTCGGCAGGCGAAGCCAGTTCCGGGGCGGAAGGATTGACGGTGTCTATCAAAATGCTGTAAACCGAAGACGGCGCGCTTAGGTTGTCCGCGTTGTCCCGGGAATAAACCTTCCAGTAGTATGTCGCCTGCGGGAGAACACCGGAGAGCGTTATAAGGTTTGTCGTGCTGGAATAATATATGGTACTGAAACCGTTGTCTGTTGAAAGCTGTACAATGTAATTCTTCAGGCCGGACGCTGTATCAGTTACGGAGCCCCAGGTGAAATTTACCGACTGCGAATTGGCCAGGGTTCCGTTGGGAGGCGTCACCGGTGCAACCGCCTGTGGCGGCGTGGTGTCCTTGAGTATGTAGAAAACATCCACCGCTGATGACGAGAAACCTACAACATCATAAACGATCACGCTGACGTACGCTGTCGCGCCTTCCCGGATGCTATTCCAGGCAAGGTTTGAAACCGGCCAGTTATTCGTATATGAGGACCCGGTACGGGAGGATGAGAATATGTCGGTCCAGCCAATAATCCCCGCCCCTCCGCCGGGAGCGTCGTGTATCCTGTATTGCGCGGTGGCAAGCCCGCTGGCAAGGTCGCCGAAAGCAATGCTGTAAACTGTGCCGCTTGAATTTCTCCAGGCCGTGTCCCCCGCCTGGCTGTCTATCACAGAGGGCGGAGTGGTGTCCTTGCGCACGTAGAAAACATCGTTCACCGAGGTGCTGTTAAGATTCACATCAAAAACCTGCACCGATATATAATTTGTGCCCTCGCGCAGAAGGTTCCAGATGTAGTTCTGGCTGGTGAAGGTGGAAGGCGCAAGCCGCCAATCATCGGTGAAAGCCATGCAGTCGGCTGTTGATACTACAGCCGTCCAGTTCAGGAGCTGGGTTCCGTTGTACAATTTGTCCGTGAAAGCCTCGACTTCCAGGCCGCTGATAGGATAGCCCCCCGCTTCTATGTTAACATCGTAGTATTTTGCCAGGAAAGCGGCAGTCGAACTGTACCACTCGTAATCGCCGATGGTTGACTGGCTGTAGCTAATCACCGGGCCAGAGGGCGTGGAGCGGTAAACCTGCAAAGCATCGATCCATGTTGAAGTGTTGCCCGCGAGGTCGGAGGTTCTTACGGAAACAAAACTGGTGGCGCCCACGGGCAAGGCGCCGAAGTCGATGGCCCAGTTGAGCGTGAAATATGTGGCACCTGGAGCAAGACCCGCTATGTTTTCCCAGTTTCTTTTTACGGTACCCGAGCCGTTTTCCGCAGCCGAGGCGGTCCAGATGCAGTACTGGGCGCTGTTGAGTTTTGAACAACCAGGCGCCGCGCCCGCGTCAGGAACATCGAAAAAGTCCACGTTTATGCTCTGGAAATTTGAAAGAGCCTGTCCTGAGTAATAATTCTGGTTAACCTGGATTGACGGAGCCACAGTGTCCTTGAGTATGAAAAACACGGAAGCGCTTATTATTTTCTGGT
>MGVM01000123.1:570-3365 GCA_001800495.1 Elusimicrobia bacterium RIFOXYB2_FULL_48_7 | reverse complement strand
GTTTTTGAGCGCGTTGAACGCGGAAGCGCTTAGGCCCCAGGGCTGGGTATAATCCTGGTGGCCGGTAGACGTGAAAATATCGGACCAGTTCACGAGTATGTTGTTCTGCGGGTCCTTGATCTGGTATTGCCCCGTGACAACGCCGGAAATAGAATCCCTGAAAGCCACGTTATAAACAGCGCCGCTTGACGAACGCCACTGGTAATCCCCCGTTTGCCCGGTGGCGTCGATATCAGGAACCACGTTGTCCTTCTTGATGTGAAACGCGTAGTTAAGGGTTGTCGTGGAGCCGGCAATGTCGAAAGCCCTGAGAGAAACGTAGTTCCACCCGTCAAACAGGCTGTTCCATGACACGGTGAAATTGGACGTGTAGATTGCGGTACCGGTTGAGCTGAAAATGCTTGTCCAGCCGGGCGCCCAGGCCGTGTCCGAAGGGCCCGGGCCGTTTCTTACTATGTATTGGGCGCCGGCAAGCAGGGATTCACTGTCGCGAAAATCAACGGCATACGGCTGGCCGCCGTACTTCTGCCAGAGGCCGTAACCGTCCTGCACACCGTTGATTACCGGGGCAACGGTGTCCTTCAAGACGTAAAACGCGTTTGAAAGCACGGTCGAGGTGTTGCCGGCGAAATCATAGCACCTCGCGGAAATATAATTCTTTTTCGATACCGGGCCTGATATGAGCGAGTCCCAGATTTCCTGGGGTAAAACTACCGGCGTTGAATAGTCATAAGCGCTGGTAGTGACAGCTATTGCCCAACCCGCGAGATACGGAGCGCCGCCGGCATTGGTGGAAACTATCACATCTATCCCCTTGACACCGGAACCGGAATTTGAATCCCTGAAATTTAATATATAGGCGCCATTGTTGGCGGTTCTCCAGGCGGGGTCGCCTCCCGGAGAAGGATTTGCGGCGGTCGGGACGGTGGTGTCTTTCAGGATATAAAACGGTTCCGGGTAGGTTTCTATCGCCTGCGAATTTCCAGCCCGGTCGTATACCTGTACGGAAATATGATTGCGTCCTTCAGGCAACTCCGCAAAATCCGTAAGGTTGAAATCCTGGCTGTAGAAAGTGGCGCCGTTGAGGATGGTTGAAGATATCAGCACGCGCCAGTCAAAAACCTGCGTTTCAACCGCGTTTTTATAGTACCCCGCCTTATATTCAACCCTGTATAGCCCGGAAGAAAACGCACTGGGGCTGGGGTCGCGAAAATCAACGTCGTAAAGGTTCCCTGCTGTTGAACGCCAGGTATCGTCGCCGAACTGGTTATCCGTGATGTCGGGAAGGGCTTCGTCTTTCAGGATATAAAACGCGTAACTCTCCGGGTTCACGGTAGAACCCGCTACATCCCAAGCGGAGACATAGACAAAATTCGTGACTTCCTGTACCAGTGATTCGTACCTTACCGGCCAGGGTGTGTTGTAGGTTTGCACCCCGGAGAGGTTTCTTGCTATGTCGGTTGATTCCACGACCACATATCCCGTGGCTGTAACCACCCTGTACTGCAGGGTGTCCAGCCCTGACTGGGCGTAGCCGGTATCATTGAAAAACACGCTGTAGGTTTTCCCGGGAGAATTGCGCCAGATGTTATCGCCGGCCTGCTGGTTATTGATGGCGGGAGGCGCGGTGTCGATCACAAGAGAGTAGGCGGAGGACCACTGGCTGTTGTTGAGTGCGGCATCGGCGGCCCGGGCCTGCCAGTAATACTGGCCTTGCGGAAGGAAAGTGCTCCATGACACCAGCGCGGTTATTGAGGAATAAAGGACCGTCGTGAAATCCTGTTTGCTGCTCACCCACACTTCATAGCCCGTGATGCCGGAGCCGTCAGCGGGGTTGTCCGCCGCGCCGTTCCATTGGAAACTTATAGTGTTTGTGCTGCTTACAAAATTATTCGCTGGTGAAACAAGGGACGCCCCCGAAGGCGCCACGGTGTCTTTTTTCACGAAGAAAACATCCGCGGCGGTCGAAATATTTCCCGCGAGGTCGTAGGCCTTGATGGATATATAATTCGTGCCGCCGGAACGCAGAAGGGCCCAGTGGGCCGGGGACAACTGCCAGTTGGAATTGAATAGCGAGGAACCCCTTATGTTTGTCCCGCTGTCGGACCAGTCAACCATCGGCGTGCCGGTGCCGCTAGGAGCGGAGCATACTCTCACCTGGAATGTGTCCAGGCCTGAACCGGTGTATAGCTGAGAGGAGGGGTCCCAGAAATCCACGTCATAACTTCCCGTATTTGATCCCCGCCATGCAGTATCGCCGTTCACCAGCGAAGCGCCGGTGAAAATCGACGGGGTGGAAAGGTCGAGCATGAACGACTTTATCGCCGGCCCCGTAGGGCTGAAATTGCCCGCGCGGTCTTTCGCCATCACTTTCCAGTAATAATAACCTGAGGTTGAAAACTCGACCTGGCAGGAATTCTGGGCGGCTGTGGTTACCGTCACGGCCGGTTCACGGAAATTGATATCCGTGGAAACATAGAGGATATAAAAAGTCACTCCTGAACGCAGGTCGGATGAATTATCCCAGGAAAAACTTATTATTTTATTGTTTGTTGTTGTGCCGTCGGGAAGCGAGAGCGCCGGCGTTGTAGGCGGGGTGGTGTCTTTCAAAATATAGAAAGCGTCCTGGCTTATCAGGCTGACATTTCCCGCGTTGTCTATTGCGCGGCAGCTGACGTAGTTCGTCGCGTATTCCTGGAGTATGTTGAAATGGCCGGAGTTCAACTGCCAGGGCGGCAGGTAATTTACCGCATTAACAGGCGGGGCAACCACATCGGTCCAGTTTATAATGGGCG
>MGVM01000123.1:0-563 GCA_001800495.1 Elusimicrobia bacterium RIFOXYB2_FULL_48_7 | reverse complement strand
CTGAACCGGCTGGGTATGGACTTTATACTGGATATTTTTCAGCAGTGAAGCGCCCGTATCGTAAAAATCAACATTGTACACCGCTCCGGGGTCCGCGGCGCGCCAGGCGCTGTCTTCGCCGGCGGCCATCAAATTATCAACCGTGGGTACGGCTGTGTCTATCACGACACAGTAGGTGGATGAATAAACTGATGAATTCAGCGCGTTATCCTGCGAAGACACTTTCCAGAAATAAATTCCCTGCCCGGACAGGGCAAGAGGGTAATTCAGCAGGGTGGTGACAGAGGAATACAGCACGGTCGAGCAATCAGCCGAGGTGGCCATTATTACCTGGTAACTCTTCACGCCGGAACTGCCTTTTGTTCCGGTATCAAAGCAGATGCCCCAGTCAAAAACAAGCGACAGCTGGTTCGTGGTGTAATTATTGATCGGGTTATTCATAACCGGCACGGAAGGCGCCGTGGTGTCTATCCTGACGCTGTACGTGGAAGAGGCCCCGCTGTAATTGCCCGCCCTGTCGCGGGCAAATGTTTTCCAGTAATAGAAACCCTGGTTTGCGTTTA
>MGVM01000122.1 GCA_001800495.1 Elusimicrobia bacterium RIFOXYB2_FULL_48_7 | reverse complement strand
CTGCCGCCTTATGTAATGAAATCAAAAAAACAAAAGTTATATTCAGATGTTTTGTCAGGACTGACCTCATTGATTATAATACCCTTAAAATGCTTAAGGATTCAGGTTGTGTCGAGATTGGCATGGGCATGGAAAGCGGCTCACAAGAAATTTTAGATAAAGTATCAAAGAAAACGACCGTCGAAAAAGGCACCCAGGTTGTCAAATGGGCTCATGAACTCGGTCTAAGGGCAAAAGCATTCCTAATGATAGGGCTTCCCGGTGAAACAAAAAAAACGGTAAATGATACAATACAGTGGCTTAAAGAAACACGCCCAGATGATTATGACATCGCCATATTCATACCTTATGCGGGATCTGATATATACCAGAACAAACAGAATTACGACATCCAGTTCGATTTTGACTACAGCAAGAGTTTTTATAAAGGTCGTTTTGGTGAGCTAAAATCAATGGTTTCCACTTCGGATTTGAGCGCGGAAGAAATAACGATGTTAAGGAACCAAATATACACTACATTTAAAAAATAAGAGTTAATAATGAATTTTCTTTTGCTTTACCACAAAACCCCCTGGACAACAGCCGAATATTTACAAAATATCTTAAATCAAAATAATACAACAAAGAGTTATGATTTAGGTGCCTCACCGTACTGGACAAATTTTTATGGTTATTTGCCATTTTATTTGCCTAAAGGTTTACCTGTTTTCGCAAAAACAGTTATTAAAAAATATCCACTAACATTTGATGCAATAATAGAAATAGATTCTAGTGGCCAATACCATTTGCCGGGTTTAAATAAACTAAAAATCCCTTCAGCACTTTGGTCATTAGATACTCATGAACACGACAAGATGCATTTTCAGTCATTTATCAAAAATGATTTTGAACATCTTTTTTCCTGTCATAGGAACTATTTGAACAAACTTGGGAATAACTGTAAGTGGTTACCAGTCGCTTGCGACCCGAACATTCACAAAAAATATGAATTACAAAAAATTTACGACATCACGTTCATAGGTAATACTAATCCGCTCGTTTACCCTGAAAGAGTTAAACTACTAAATAAAATCAAACAAAGATACAATCTATCAGTCTTTTCAAATACTTTTGGAGAGAATATGGCAATAAAATACTCGCAATCAAAAATTGTATTCAATAAAAGCATACGTGGTGACATTAACATGCGAGTTTTTGAGGCAATGTCTTGTGGTAGTATGCTTTTAACTGACAGATTAAACAACGAAGCTGGGCTTGAATCTCTTTTTCATGATGGGAAACACCTCGTTTTATACAATGATGAAGCAGATTTGTTTGATAAAATAGATTTTTACCTGAAGCATGATTCTGAACGTGAAGTAATCGCCCATGAAGGGATGAAAGAAGTTCACGAGAAACATACTTATAAGCACAGAACTGAAGAAATGTTGAAAACCATGGGGATAATACATTGAAATATGATAGAGATAATTACGAAATCGACACTATTTGCCCACTCTGGGTCGATCAACAGGTTGTAAGGTTAATTGAGCATAACACCACCATTCTCGAGATTGGTTGCGCTACAGGATACATAGGAAGGCATCTCAAACAGAAGATGGGTTGCAAAATATACGGGATTGAGCTCGACAAGCAATCAGCGGAGAAAGCTATCCAATATTATGAGAAGATATTCATAGCTGACGTAGAAAATGAAGATATTCTTAAAGGGTTACAGACAAAATATGATTATATTCTTTGCATGAATGTAGTTGAACACCTTAAAAAACCTGAAATTGCAATTATCAAGTTAAAAGAGTTATTGAAAGATAACGGGTACATGATACTAACTATCCCAAATATTGCTCATTTTTCGATAAGACTTAAAATATTATTCGGGAATTTCAAATACGAAGAATACGGCATTCTTGACTGCGACCACATCAAATTTTTTACCCTTAAATCAATAAAGGAACTTATTAAGGAATCTGGGTTGCTGATTGAGCATTTTTCTATTGATCCCGATAATGGAATACCAAAGTTCCATGGGTTATTACTTAGATTACCTGGTGGTGTAGCTTTCCTGCGAATGTTTTACTCTTTTTTCCCTCGCTTTTTCGGCTACCAATTTATCTTTAAATTGAGGAAAGCATGATAGATTTGACTATTTCCATCGTAAATTACAATGTCAAAGATCAACTTGAAAGCTGTCTGAAATCTATTTACAAGGAAACATTAGAATTAAGTTTCGAAGTAATAGTTGTAGACAATGCTTCTTCTGATAAAAGCATCGAAATGATTAAGGTAAATTTCCCACAGGTAAAACTTATCGCAAATAGGGAAAACCTGTTCTTCTCAAAAGCCCATAATCAAGCGTATAACGTTTCATCAAGCAGATATTTCTTGCTACTAAACCCTGATACTATTATTCGTGATAATGTATTCAAAAAAATGATAGATTTTATGGACAGTATACAAGAAGTGGGTGCCTGCGGCCCGAAATTAGTAAATGAAAGAATGGAACATGAGTGGTCAGGCGAAAATTTCCCGGATCTTCTTTACGGGATTTATGAAGTATCTTTAGTTAACGCTGTGTTTCCGTCTAATTCTGTTAAAAGACGCAAAATTATGCCCGATTGGGATAGAAATGATACACGCGAAGTAGATACCATAGGTGGCTCCTGCCTAATGATACGAAGGGAAATCGTGCAAAAAACAGGATTATTGGATGAAAAATTCACGCTTTACTGGGAAGAAATTGACTGGTGCAAGCGCATTAAAGAAGCTGGCTACAAAGTATACTTTTTTGCTTCCGCAATTATTATTCACTACTGGGGAACTAGCACAAGCTTGCTAGACAGACGCGTCAAAGATAAGCATTATTTCAACAGTTTGTTGTATTATTATAAAAAGAATTTTGGCCAAAACACATTTTTCATTTTGAGACTTCTTTACTTTTTTATGAACGTAGCAGTAAACATAAAAAGAACATTTATTCTTTAAACTGTCATAAATAATTATGTCTATGAAAATCCTGGTTCCATTTTACCCTCATTACGCTTCAACGGAAAAAGCCGATTATTTCAAAATTGCGGCGGATATTACCGGAGGGGAAATCATAGCAACAGATAAAAACGGTTTTTTCAGCATAGTAAGAAAAATCCGCGGACAGGATGTACACGGTCACGGAAGGGGGTTTCCTTTCCCGCAAATCGCATGTTTTTTCACGCGCAAGTCCGTTTACACTTTCCATAACAATTTTATAGGGCAGAAATGGCATGCCAGGGTGCTGCGCAGATTCATTTTCAATCATTATGACAAAATTATCGTTCAAAGCGAGTTTGCCAGGCAAAACTATATAAAACAGGGGATAAAACCAGAAAAACTTTCACTCATCCCTCTGCCAATTGATTATAAATTCTATTCGCATAATAAAGGTGACGAAAAAGCGTTCAAGCAACAATTCAAAATAGGTGAAAACGAACCATTTGCCTTCAGCATAGGCACGAGTTACCACAAGAACCCGGAAATCATCGTAGAAGCCTGCAGGATTGCAAAGATTCGGCTGATCATAGCCGGATATAAGGACAAAACACAGGCCAAATCGATATATGGCGGGTTTAAAATAGGCAGGGAAATCAGCACGAACACCGACAACGTGATTTATACCGGCCATTTGAGGGGCCCGGACTTCCTTTCAGCTTTTGACGCAGCGACAATGTATATAAACTCTTCAGATGAGGACGGCGAAGCCATGGGATCGGCTGTTTTTGAAGCGGCTTCCGCGGGACTCCCTTTATGCGTCCCTGATTACGGCACTTTTGACGTCTTCAAAGGGTCAGCTCTTTTCCATGAGAATCATGATCCAAAAGGACTGGCGGAGAATATACTCAAATACCTGAACGACCCGGGGTTGAGAAAGACAAACGGGGAAAAAGCGCGCCAGGTGGCGGCTAATTATGATTATGATATCGTCAGGAAGCAGTACGAAGACTTGTACCGGGAACTCGGCATGATCGGAGGCCAGGGGTGAACATACTGTTTCTTACCCACTCGTTCCCTTATCCCATTGACGAGGGGATCAAGTTAATGGCTTACAACCTCATAAAGGAATTATCAGCCAGGCACAAGGTAAGCCTCCTGAGTTTGATTGAAAGCGAAGCCGAGAACAAGCACGCTCTTGAGCTGAAAAGATACTGCCAAAAGGTAGAAACTGTTCACCATGTGCTTCCCAGGTCGCCAAAACAGAGGTTGTTTAATACTCTTTTCCAGAAAGAACCTTTTAATATCTTGCAATTCTATTCGCTGGATTTCGCGGTGAAACTCAAACAGATGCTCAATGAAGAAAAATATGATCTTGTCCATTTTAATTTCATGAACACTACTTTTTACAGGAACGATATACCTGAAGACATGCCGTGTGTTTTCTGCTCCTACGACGCCATGTCAATGCACTTTTTCCGCAATATATCAGCTGAAAAAAGTGCGATGAAGAAATTTTATTTGCGAAACCAGTGGAAAAAGCTGGAACGCTATGAAATCGCCATGCTGCCCAGGTTCAACAGGACCGTTGTGGTCTCGCCGGTTGACAGAGACTGGTTCCTTGATTTATTCAAGGGAATCCAAAAGAAACCGGATATTTCAATCGTGCCCATAGGTGTTGACCCTGATTATTTTAAACCGGTTTTCATGGAAGATGATTATCCCTCGGTGATTTTCCGCGGGATCATGGGTTTTCTGCCGAACATAGACGCGGCTCTTTATTTTCAAAAGGAAATATTCCCTGCCATTTCCAGGGAAATCCCGGAAACCAAATATTATATAGTAGGTAAAAACCCAACGGAAGAGGTCAGAGCGGCAAGCAACAGCAGAAAAGTGGTAGTGACGGGCTACGTTGACGATATCCGCCCTTATATCGCTAAAGCCACGGTAAATGTGTGTCCCATGCGCGTAGGTACGGGAATGAAATACAAGATCATCGAGTCAATGGCGCTAGGCACCCCGACCGTTGCCACCGCTTTTTCCTGCGCGGGAATTCCAGAGCTTAAACACGGGGAAAACATAATGATAGCTGATACACCTGAAGAGTTTGCCAGAAGCGTTGTGATGCTGCTCAAGGACAAGAACCTCCGGCTGAAGTTAAGCGAAAACGGAAGGAAAATGGTATCTGCAAATTACACTTGGAAAAAAGTAGCTGAGAAATTTGAAAATATATACCAGGAAATCGTAAACTAAAACAAATGTGCGGAATATGCGGTATATTCAATTTCGGCAGCAATAAACCTGTGACCCAGCAGGAAATCAGCCGTATGTGCGGCCTTATCAGGCACCGCGGGCCGGATGATGAAGGTGTCTACACCGGCGGACAAACCGGGCTCGGCATCAGGCGGCTTTCAATCATCGACCTTCAAACCGGCCACCAGCCCATTCACAATGAAGACAGCTCCCTTTGGATTGTGCTAAATGGTGAAATTTACAATTTCAAGGAACTTCATGATGAACTGACAAAAAGAGGCCATAAGTTTTACACTAAAACCGACACAGAAACCATTATCCATTTATACGAAGAATACGGCGACAGGTGCGTAGACCACCTCCGGGGGATGTTCGCTTTTGCCGTCTGGGACACAAGGAAGAAACAGCTGTTCATCGCCAGGGACAGACTGGGGAAGAAACCGCTTTTTTATACTGTGGTAAACGGTTCGTTTGTTTTCGCCTCCGAGATGAAATCAATTCTGGCGCACCTTGATTCAACGCCTGAAATTGATCTTTCAGCCATTCACTCGTTCCTGACGTACCAGTACATCCCCGGGCCAGGCACGATTTTCAAAACCATCAAGAGGTTGCAGCCGGCATCAACTTTAAAGTGCGGACAAAACGGAAATATAGAGACCAACCGCTACTGGAACCTGGATTTCAGGCAAAAAACTAACCTATCATTTAACGATGCTAAAACACGCCTGGCGGAAATACTTACTGAATCAACTAAGTTGAGGATGATATCAGACGTGCCCTTGGGGGCTTTCCTTTCAGGCGGGCTTGATTCAAGCATTATTGTAGGCCTCATGAGCAAGTTATCGTCAAAACCAGTGAAAACTTTCTCCATAGGCTTTGAAGATGCGAACTTTTCAGAACTGGGTTACGCCAGGACAGTCGCTGCGCGCTTTAAGACGGACCATCATGAGTTTGTAGTTAAGCCGGACTTTATAAACGTTTTACCCAAGCTTCTTTGGCATTACGACCAGCCATTCGCTGACACTTCGGCCCTTCCGTCTTATTACGTGGCAAAAGAAACCAGGAGTTTAGTTACCGTAGCCCTTAACGGTGACGGGGGTGACGAAAACTTCGCAGGCTACCTCAGGCATAAGGCCATGAAGGGGTCAGTTTATTTCGCCTGGCCTTTCCGGCTGATGGGTGCAAAGCTTACAAATAAACTCGTTTCCATGATACCCCACACCGAGTCAAACAACGCTAAAAGCCGTGTCAGGTACATGCACCGGCTGTTTTCAGCGTTATCCAGGCCTCCGGAAACAAGGAACGCCATCTGGCACTGCTATTTTGATAATGAAACCAAGAATCGCATATATTCAGCCAGCATGAAGGAACATTTCGCCTGCAATGACGCCTACGGCTACCTTGAGGAGACATTCCTGAATGCCCCGGCAAATAATACCATAGACCGCACGCTTTACACTGATCTCATGACCTACCTGCCGGAATGCCTGCTGGTAAAGATGGACATAGCCAGC
>MGVM01000121.1:6720-9538 GCA_001800495.1 Elusimicrobia bacterium RIFOXYB2_FULL_48_7 | reverse complement strand
GTTTATTGCTGCGCTTGTAATGTTATTACCGTTAGTAGCTTTGACCGTGAAGTAGTAAGTCGCTACGGCGGTAAGCGCAA
Source organism: Elusimicrobia bacterium RIFOXYB2_FULL_48_7 (assembly GCA_001800495.1). GTDB lineage: Bacteria > Elusimicrobiota > Endomicrobiia > CG1-02-37-114 > XYA2-FULL-39-19 > OXYB2-FULL-48-7. The sequence continues at coordinate 9,458 of MGVM01000121.1, read as the reverse complement.
GCGATGATTTTGTAACTGAATAAACGCCGCTTCCTACTGTTGCCCAGGCTGAGGTATTTGTGCCGCCGGCTGTGGTTCCTATGGCATACTGATAACCTGTAATACCGCTTTCAGGGTCTGTCGCTGTGTCCCAGTTTGCGCTGAGAGTTGTATTTGACATAGTTGAACTGATATCTACGCCGGTACCGTCGCGCACCGGGCCCATAATAGGAGGCGTGACATCCGCCGTGCTGATTATCACAGCACCGTTGGATTCTGTTGAAGCCGCGCTGGGTATCCCTGCCCCGTTTATTGATTTAACGGTAAAATAATAGGCTGTTCCCACGCTCAGGTTCAGTCCCGTTTTTGTGGTTGCGAGCACATTTCCAATGGTAGTCCAGGCTGTTGTATCTGTTCCCCCGGGTGTAGTACCGATGCCATACTGATATCCGCTTATACCGGATTCGGGGTCGGTTCCTGCTGTCCAGTTCGCGCTTAATTGCGTGGTTGATATTGTTGTAGAAATATCCACGCCCGTAACAGCGCCATCCCTTACAATACCGGGCGGGGTTGGAGGTGTACCGTCGGTTGCCACGTACTGACCGTTGGAATTTGTTGAATTGCCGATTAATCCTGCTCCGTTTATTGCGCGCACAGAAAAATAATAGGTTGCGTTTAGTGTAAGGCTCAATGTACCGGTAGTTATTACAAGGACGTTGCCAAGTGTTGACCAGTTCCTGATGTTTACAGCGCCGGGCGTAGTGCCGATGGCAAATTGGTAATTGGAAATGCCTGATTCGGCATCCGAGCTGGAGAGCCAATTGGCAGATAGCGTGGTTGTAGAATAAGTAAAACTCACATCGGTACTGGTGCTGTCATATACAGCTCCGGGAGCAGTTGGTGAAGTCGTATCCACTGAATCGCTTAAAATATATTGCAGTGGGTGCGGGTATATAAATGGAGTGTACCCGGGCCTTGCTGTGTTGTCGTAGTAATCCCTCCCTGCTATTATGTGATTGCTAGTATTAGGAAAACTGGTTGGGCAATTGTTCCTGATATCTATATTGATGTTGCTTCCGTTTTGTGTATTGTTCCATTGATAAATAGGTTCCGGGGATTGGTTCCCGACCGTACCGGGCCCGCGGCCGAAGTGGTCAAGACAGGGATAGCCGTCGGTTATTTTGAAAGCATCACCGTTGTTCCAGTCATTTCTGCTGTTCGTGCTGTTGATGCTGCTTGTAGAAATCTTCCATATGTCCCCGGTGTCCCAGTCGTTGTCAGTGCCGCCACTCAAGGCTGCGGTGATAGTGCTTGAAGAAGTTGCTGTTATCCTGCCTATGCTGTTATCAGTCAGGTTCCATGCATAGTTGTTGACACCGTCATTGGTCCTCATGAATTTGTTGTCAGCGATGAGAACGGAAGAATCATTTGTTCTAGTATATATGCCTACGTCAACAGTATCACGTTCATAAAGAGTTGCTGTGACAGTAGTTGAAGTGTTGGCTGTTATAAAACCCTTGCTGTTGTCGGATGTGTTCCAGATAACGTAATTTACCCATTGGTTATTGGCCCAGTTTTTGCCATCGCAGGACAGTACAGGCTGCCCATTGCTGCCTGTATGGCTGCCAGTAGCAGTTGCATTAACCGGAGTATTGCCATCAAAAACACTGAAACCATTGCATACTTTGGCATAAGCCGGGGCAGAACAGAGTCCGGCCGAAGGGCAGCTCCTGTAGGAGCCCGCTGTTAATTGATGGCCATAACCAGCGCTGAAAGTATTATTGAAAATAACCATAGTACCGCCCAGAAGGTTAAATCCATAACCGTGGGCGCCTATCAAAGAATTGTCGGAGATTTCAGTGCTAAGAGACCCCCTGTCATTGGCAGACGTGCATGTGTCGAATACTTCTGTTTGGATGTTGTTGATAATATTGTGGCGTAATATAAAGCGCCCGCCGTCCGAATGCAGTGTGTTTGTGTTTCCATTGTTAAGGTTGTATTTGAAGTCAAAGACGTTGTCTTCGATGCAAAGGGCATTTGAAGTGCCGAGTGTCAGCGGCCTCAGCCAGTCTGCATCGCCGTCGGGATTAGGGCGCGACCAGATGGAACTCTCTGTCCCGGGCCATTCAGTGTAATTGTAAAAAGTGCAGTGGTCAATTAATCCCCTTGAATGTCCCCGGAGATAGATTGCTGTTCCCGGCTGGTCATGAAACCTGCAATGGTCAATTCTCCAGTTTGTGGACACGTTTAAACTGCTTACGCTATGGATCCATATAGCAGGCGATGTTGCGGTTGTGCCGTCCAGTGTTAAAATAGTTATGCCGGTTATCCTGAAGGGCTTGTTTGCCGGGTTTTCGACGTAGATAGGTTTGGTATCATAAGGGCCTAAGCTGGGGCAGGCATTGATAATAGTCGTTTGGTCTGAACCGGCGCCTTTGAACGTTATTGCTTTGTTGAGTATTTGGACGCAGGCAGTCCAGGTGCTTATGCCTGCCGGAAGCTGGACGGTATCTCCGTCAATTGCCTCATTTACCGCCGCCTTTACATCAGCTGTCGACAAGCTGACCGCGGTATGGGTATCTGCATAAACGACCGTAAATCGTGAATCGTAAATAGTAAATAGTAAAGTTAAAAATAAAAACAGTTTAATTGATTTAGGCATTTTATTCCCTGTTTGGTGTCACTCCCGTGAAAATGGGAGCCTAGATGCCCGCTTCCGGGGTATGACACCTTTTACTATTTTTTCAACACCAGCTTGC
>MGVM01000121.1:5529-6710 GCA_001800495.1 Elusimicrobia bacterium RIFOXYB2_FULL_48_7 | reverse complement strand
GCGGCTTACTTTTTCGCCGGCGGTGTTTTTCCCGTCCCACTCTATTTCTGCGGCGCCTGCGGCTAGTTTCTTTATCAGCCGGCCGCTTAGTGAATAGATGCTGACTTCCCCGCTCACGCTGGGTGTGCCTGCTGCCCCGCTCGGGATCCTGAACTTCATCGGGTTTTCGCCCGATACATTATACGGGTTCGGGTAAGCATGGATAGTTTCACTTATCGGTTTAGATAGCGCCAGTGTTGTAAAAGTAAAGTCTAAGGAAACGGTTTCGTTCCCGACGGCATCTTTGCTGATAACCCTGAAATGATACTCGCTGCCGGCTGTTAAATCCGAGAGCGTCACGGTGTGGGCGGTATTTAAAGCGCTGTCTTCCATTGAGTATTTCCCGTAAGCGGTAGTCTTTCCATAGTTCACCTGGCTGGTCGACGCTTCGTCGGTTGTCCAGATTATTGCGGCACCTGTCTGTGTGATACTTTGCGCTGTTACGCCGGAAACTGCCGGGCTTGTAATATCTACGTACACAGGCAATACCACCTGCCCATTGGAGGTTGTTGTTGAACTCTGCAAACCGACACCGTTTTCAGCTTTCACGCTAACGTAGTATGTGAGGTTTTCTGTCAGTGTCACTCCTGTCGCGTTAATGAATGTTAACTGGCTGTTATCTGTCCAACCTAAAGTATTGCTTGAAAGCGGGCTGGTGCCTATTGCGTACCAGTATCTGGCTATGCCGCTTTGCGGGTCAATTACAGCATCCCAGTTGGCTGATAGTTGTGTAGTTAATAATGTTGATGTGATATCCGCCCCGGTTCCATCCCGCACCTGCACTATATTAGGAGGAGGGGTTGTGTCGCTGGTGTCTATTGATACCACATACTGTCCGTTAGAGTTCGTTGCCGTTATACTTACTAATCCTATGCTGTTAATTGATTTTACAGTGAAATAATAGGTTGTACCTGCTGAAAGCGTTAAGGTGTTTCTTGTTACTGTTAAAACATTTCCTATGTTTGTCCAATTGGCTGTCTGAGTGCCGCCAACTGAGGTGCCTATTGCGTAACGGTATCCGCTAATTCCCGACTCGGCATCGCTCCCTTGCGTCCAGTTGGCGGAAAGCGTAGTGCTTGATACTGTTGATGATATATCCGAGCCAGCATTTGCGCCATCCCGTACTATTCCGGGCGCTGTAG
>MGVM01000121.1:4328-5468 GCA_001800495.1 Elusimicrobia bacterium RIFOXYB2_FULL_48_7 | reverse complement strand
AGGGCCTATTAGCCCCTGGCCGTTTACCGCCCGGACTGTAAAATAATATGTTGTGCCGGCGGCAAGGGCAAGGTTTGTTTTTGTAACAGATGTATTTGTTGCGCTTGAAAGCCACCCTAAGGTGTCTGCCGCGCCGGGTGTTGTGCCGATCGCATACCTGTATTCGGAGATTCCAGAATCAGTATCAACGGCAACCCCCCAGTTCGCAGACAAAGTGCTGGTTGAATTCGTAAAGTTTAGGTCTGCCCCTGTACCGTCAAAAACTGCGCCGGGAGCGCTCGGAGAGCTGGTATCAACGTAGCCGGCGCCGTCAGGAAGCAGAGGAAACGCTCCGTTTGTCCAGTCAATCATTATGCTGTCAAAGAAGGTCTGGCTCGCGCCGACCTCGGGATCGTCATCATGGGCATCGCACCTGCCGAACCTCACATTGCTCGGGATAAAACCTGTCGTGGTAAATGAATGGGTGGAAGAAACGTGTCCTACCATGGCCCAGTTATTGGCAGGGTCAAACACTGCTATCTTACATACCGCAGCAGTGCCGTCGATATGAAGATTTACCCAATACGAATGCACCGTAGATATATGAACGGGATCGTCATAACTGAAAGTTGAGCCGGCGGTTGTCCCGCTGTGGGCAGCCCAGATCCAGTCCGGCCGCCTCCAAAAGGCCATCACGCCGAATTTTCCCAGGGTAGTATTCATGTTTATTTGATCCCATTGGTTGTAGAAAGTGGTGCAGACAACGGTGACGGTCATGAAACAGGCGATTGTCATCTTGTTGATAGTAGCGGATGCCCTTATATTGACATTGGCAAATTTGGATTCCCACGCGTCATCTACGGCCCAGCAGCGGGTTCCCGCGTCCGTGAAAGTTGCAGTGCCTACTGTCACCGTGCCCGGCAGCTGGACTATGTGCATTGTTGAAACCCAGACGTGGTTCGGTGTTCCTCCAACCGACCAGGTGCTTCGCCCGTGGGTAAAAGCGTTCATGGTAACAGTTGAAACTGCTTCGCCGGGATTGCCTCCCTCACAGCTTTGGAAAACGTCAACGGTGACAGCGTGAACATTCGCGGCCGTCAAAATAAGAAATAAGAACAAGCTGAGTCTAATTGATGTTTTCATATCTTTTTTGTTGACCCC
>MGVM01000121.1:0-4312 GCA_001800495.1 Elusimicrobia bacterium RIFOXYB2_FULL_48_7 | reverse complement strand
ACGGAACGATCACTCTCTCGGGTTTCCACTGCGGGTTAATGAGCCTCTCTATGATCCTTTCCGCCGCAGCCCTTCCCATATCCTTATGGTCTATGCTGACCGAGGCCACCCCGGGGAATTGCTGGTTGCAGACCACACTGATATTATCCGGGACCCAAAGGTTTTTCTCGCTGAAAGCCTTCAGCGCGGCAAAATACAGGTTTATGTTGACAAGGCAGATCAGTCCGGTAAAATGGAGCTTCTTATCAAGGAATTTATTCATGGCCGCGTGGCATTCACCGGTATTATTGGAATTTGATTCAATCAGCAAATTCTTGTTAAATTCAATGTTCGATTCCTTTAGCGCCTGCTTGTATCCTTTCAGGTGTTCAATTTCCCAGAAATACCTTTTAAAAGAAATCGAAAAACAGGCGATTCTTTTGTGCCCCAGACCCACCAGGTGTTTAGCCGCCAGGTAAGCGCTTTGAAAATCATCATTTCCCACAACGTCTACTTCTTTATCAGTATTTGATCTTTCATAAGGGTCGCCTATAAGCGCGTAGGGGATTTTTGTCCGGTTGATTATGCTCAAATGTTTCTGGCTGATATTTCCCACTACGATCAGCCCGGCGATATCTTTTTCTTTGTCACCGAAATCAAGCCTGCTGTCTGGCCCGGTTCCTTCATCCAGTGTTTTATAGACCAATAAAAGGCTGCTTTCATTGATCTTTCTTTCGATGCCGGTAAGTATAATGTCAATAGCGGGGTTTCCGGTTTCCTTGACCAGAGGATTTGTGCATATGACCACGCAGATAGAGCTGTTTTTCTTCAATTCCGCCTGTTTGCTGGGCCGGTAGTTTATAACGACAGTCCCGTGGCGCGGCCTGCGGGTGATAAACCCTTCCTTAATAAGCCCTGCAAGCGCCGCTTCTATAGTATGGTTGCTGACCCCGTAGATTTTGCGCAGTTGTTCCTGGGGAGGAAATTTTTCCCCGATTTTCAGTTCCCTGTTCCTGATCTTGTTTTCCAGGATTTCGCGCAGCTGGAGGCTTAGAGTGCCCGAGCCGTTAAAATCAATTGCGCCTGATTCAGTTTTTGTCTGCATTGGATTTCTCCTTGAATATGCCCATTAACACCATTATAACCATTATACTCATAATAGTAGTATATCACAAAAACACAAAAAGTCAATGGTTTTTTTTGGTTTTTTTTGAGGTTTCAAGCCAATTTAGAAATGTCCTTATGGTAACCATTTATGCAGCTGGTTGCCCTTTGGTAAACTCTCCTTTTCAGGCGGTATTATGTTAGGTGATTTCTTTATTTGTTTTAAAAGGTAGAAAAGAGTAGGTTAAGCGGATAATTGTGAAAGCCAGTTTCCTGCCCGCAGTACGGAAATGTTGTTTGCTTCCCTGTCGTGTCGAATGTTGTGGACCAGCTGGATTGCATTTATGTGAGGGTATTTTACCTTGAAATATTTCAGGTTCGGATCCAAAGAATCTTCAGAAAGCTTCACTTCGATAAAATCAGTCAAAACACCGTCTTTTGAAACCGCAAAATCAACTTCCTTTCCATCTTTTGTCCGTATGTAATGCAGGGATTGTTCCGTCCCTTTTATATCATGCAGGTATTGGATATTCTTGAGCAGGCAGACAGCGACCGTGTTTTCAAGCCGCCTGCCTTCATCACCTTGGATGTACCCGCTGTCATAAAAATATATTTTTGGTTCTTTCAATATAGACCTGGCTATGTTTTGATGGAAAGGCCTGACAATGAAAATGATATGCAGGCTCTCAAGGATATCAATGTATTTGCGGACTGTATTGGGGGCTAACTGAAGGTCTCCTGCCAGGGAATTATAAGACAAGGGCGAACCAACGCACTTGCGGAGCATTTCCAGCAAAAGGCGGATGGAACGGATTTCGTTTATACGTCTGAAATCCATGATGTCTTCCCTGACTAGATCTGTGTAATATTGCTGGCGCCAGCGCTGCGCCTGGTCGTCGGAAGAAGAAAGAAACGGCTCAGGGAAACCGCCGAGCCTGTTCAGCGCGTCGACGGCTTCATAAGGCGTCAAGCCAGGCAATTCCTTCACGGAAAGCGGATTGAGCCTGTAAAGAAAATATCTTCCAGCCAGCGAATCTCCTGTCTGGCGGAACGTAGACAACCTGGCGCTTCCTGTAACAAGGAATGTCTGGTTTTCGTTGCGGGTATCAAAAGTGCCCTTCAAATAATTTTTCCAGTTCTTCATCTTATGGATTTCATCAAGGATTACCAATTGTGTGTTCAGCGGCCACTGGCGGTTATGGATAATTTTTGTGTCAGATACATCATCATTGTTCAGATATATTGATTTACTAAAAGCTTTTTGGATGTCTTTTGCAAGGTATGTTTTCCCCACCTGGCGCGGTCCGGTAACGAAAACCATCTTTTTCTTTAAATCTGCTATTATCGGTTCATAAAGGTATCGTTTCATGATTGATATTATTGCACAATATTGCACAAAAGTCAAGACTAATATGCAATATTGTGCATATTAGTCGGTTTTTTACAATCTGGGTCTCGTCAGACGATTTACATGAAAACCTGAAAAGTCAATGTTTTTTTGGTTTTTGTCAAGCCAATTTAGAAATGTCCTATTAATACCAACTTAGAAATGTCCTATTTTACGGTTGGGCTGGGCGAAGTCCTGAAATTATTACCATTTAATTTCTGGGATACGCCTACCAAGGGTAAGGTGTCTGTTACGTGGTGATGTTGACCGGAAGGGTCTGGATGCAGGCGAGACATCTGTTTTATCTTTTTAGGATCCATTCTGAAAACCATATATCGCAAAATATGTATTTCTTCCCTGATCTTTCCAGGATGTCCTTTTTTTCCAGGAGTTTTAGCGAAGTCGTTACTGTTGACCGTGAATTCATCTGGTGGCGTATAATAAAGTCCTGCGATAATGGATTTTCTATTGCTCCACGGGCTATTCCTTCAAGCAGGCGCTGTTGTGTAGAGGGCAGCATTTCCCATAAGGCAACATAAACGTGCCTGCTTTCATCAACAATAGATTCGACTGCTTCTTCAATTATTTTTTCATTTACTTTGCGGGAATCAAGAGTTAGCTCCCATGTTTTATGAGAAAGGCTTTGCACATAGTACGGAATATTCTGGGCTTTCTGGATTATTTTTATTACAACAGCGTCATCTATTGCTATCTTGCTTTTACGAAATTTGTCTTTAATATAACGGATCCATTCTTCCTGGCCGATCTTATCCAGGTACATAACCGGCCCGCTGTGGTAGAATGCCCTGGATTTTTTGCTAACCATGTCAGTGAGCATTGACCTTTTAGAGCCGCTAAATACATAACCTACATTTTTTTGTCCCTGTATAACAGCCCTTAAATATTTTTCAAGCTGTTCTCCCCCAAACCTGACTATTTCCTGAAATTCGTCAATCATAATTATAACCGGGCATTTATGCTTTTTTGCGTATTCCTGGGGTTTTTCCATTAATTTCTCAAGCAATTGATATACTTCCTGCTCGCGGGGTTTTGCGTCTATTTCCAGCCCTATTGTTCCATCCTTATCTATAGTAAATTGCGGCCTTAACGCCGATACCCATTCTCCGATCAGTTTTACCGCTTTTTCTACTACGCTTGTTTCAAGCGAAGCCAGCACTCTGGCATATTGGGCCACAAATTGTTCAAGCGACGAACATTTGAACAGGTCAATATATGCAACCTGTGCCTTTTTTTTCTTGAGTTCCTCAGACACTTTTTTTAATAAAGATGACTTCCCATACCGGCGGCTGGAGATTAAAAATATTACCTGATTGTCCAGGAGGTATTTTGTCAAGTCCGCCTTTTCTTTTTGCCGGTTTACAAAACTTTCCCCTGTCACTATTTTTCCATAAATAAAAGGATTTTTCATTCGCCCTCCGCCAGCCATCACAAAGGCTGGCCATTGTGATGTATTTATGCATGACCTATTTATACAACACCTATATATACAACATGTATTACTGTTTGTCAAGTCAAATAGGATGTGGGTTACGGGTAAGGTGTCTGTTTGGTGGTGATGTTGACCGGAAGCGTCTGGATGTAGGTGGTTGTGGTGGCCAGGGGTGCCTTGAACTTGAACCAGAGCGTGGTATCCCCTAAAAGGGACGCGTGCGCTCCGGTAAAAGGCGGCACGTCAGCGCCTTTGTTTCCCGCCCCTGCAGAGCCGTCAGAGAACCTGATGGAACTGGCTTTGCGCTTGTTGAGGTCTGTGGTATGATGCCGCGGGATGAGAATATCACGGAATCCCCCGTGCCCGTATCTTCAAAATAGTAAGTAGAGCTT
>MGVM01000120.1 GCA_001800495.1 Elusimicrobia bacterium RIFOXYB2_FULL_48_7 | reverse complement strand
AATGATTGAAAACGCACGTCTCCGTGAGGATATCTGTTCAGGCGGCAGGATGCTCGCGCAGGAACTCTATGACTGGCGCTCAGTTGTAAAAACCATAGAAAAAGTGTATAGTGCTATATTAAGATGAACAAAATAATAAGAAATTCCTCATTGCTGTTGGGTTCTGAAGTGCTTTCGCGGCTGGGTGCTTTTGCTATCAACATATGGATAACAAGGTTCCTGGGCGTGGCTGATTACGGCAAGCTGGCTTTCGCGATTTCCTTCGGCGTGCTTTTCGCGAACCTCGCCGACCTGGGGTTCAACGTTTACACGATCAGGGAGGTTTCCAAGAACAAGGACCTCGCCGGCAAATACATCAGCAATATGGGACTGATGAGGTTCGTTCTTTCGGTTATCGCCTGGAGCCTTATAGTAATAATGATAAATGTGCTCGGTTACCCGCTGGAAACCAGGACGATCGTTTATCTCATCGGCGCTTCAACCGTTATAAATATATTTTCCGATTCCTTCAGCACGGTGTTTTACGCTTTTGAAAAAATGGAATATTCAGCCGTGCTCATGATGTTCCAGCGCCTCGCGCCGCTGGTGGCCGGGCTCTTCGCGCTTCTCACGGGCAGGGGCCTCATAGGCCTTTCATTCGCTTACTTCATCGTTTCCATAATAAGCATCACCCTCATTATAACCATCCTCAGCATAAATTTCTTCGTGCCGAAACTTGAGTTCGACCCTAAATTCTGCTGGAAGGTGATGAAGGAACTTTTCCTTTTCAACCTGGCCGCCATTTTTTCCATTGTTTATTTCAGGATAGGCGTGGTAATGCTTTCCAAGATGCAGGGCGATTCTGTAGTCGGATGGTTCAGCGCCGCTTTCAAGCTGATAGAATCCCTCAGGTTCATCCCCATCAGCATGATGGGCGCGCTTCTCCCTGTTTTCTCCCAGCTTTTCGTAACAAACCCTAAAAAACTGCTTGCCGACAGCCACAGGGCCCTTGAAGTCCTGCTGGTAATAATACTTCCCATAATGATAGGCGTCCTGATACTGGGGGACAAGATCATTATATTCCTGTACAAGGACGCTTTCAGCAATTCAATACCGGTTTTCAGGATATTGATCGTCGCGGAAGTCTTCATGTTCGTAAATTATATACTCACTAACCTCATAGTGGTCTGCGACAAACAGAAATACAACACACTGATCAATTTCATCTGCTGCATCGCCTGTGTTGTGCTGAATTACCTGCTGATCCCGAAATACAGTTACCTGGCCGTCAGTTTCACGCACCTGGCCATGGAAATATTTATCTTTATTTTATGCATGTATTTCCTTTCTGGATGCCTGGGCACAATAAACATCTTCAAAATATCGGCAAAGCCGGCGCTTGCCGGGCTTATAATGGGCGCTGCCGTGTATTTTGTCAGGGACTTGAGCCTGTTTGTCACCGTGCCCGGCGGAAGCGCGGTTTACCTGGCGGCGCTTTACCTTGTGGGCGGTTTTAACTTCAAGGGGAAATTCCCGTGGATACAGTCATAATTCGTGCCCAGCAGGTTCTCTTCTATCTTCTTGTTTTTTTCCTGCCTTATATTGAAGTCCCTTTCCTTAAAAAAATATTTGTCCTTCGGCTCAGTAACGACCTCGCCATTCTTGCCGGGTTGTTGCTTGCCAGGCAGCTTATTTTAAAGAAAATAAAATTACAGCTCCCACTATTAATCCCCCTGGCACTTTTTCTGCTGGCATGCCTTATATCCTCGCTGAACGGACTGCGCCTGCCGCTGGACGCCTCGGGCCTTGCCGGCGCTACAGGGCGCAACGCTCCCGGTGTTTTTAGTTTTGTCACATTGTTCTGGATGGTTTTTGCCGTGGGCCTTTTCTGGCTCGCGTTCAATATTGTCAACAGGAAGGATATCCTTGTTAAAACAATAAAGGTTTCCATTGTCTCTGCGGCAATCGTTTCGCTTTACGGGATATGGACTGTTGTCGGCTATAAACTGGGAGTGGACACCGGGCTGAAATTCACGGAGCAGTACTGGCTGGTTCCCCGAGTGGCAAGCACCGCCCTTGAACCCCTCTTTTTCGCCAACTACCTGCTTTCAATACTGCCGCTGGCGATGATGATGTACCTTACCGGCAGCGCTATTTTCAGCGAATATCTTTTCCTGGCGTTCATATTCATACAGCTTGTAGCCATGTTCATGACATTTTCAACAACCGCCTGGCTGGGTTTCGCGATGGCAGTAATTATAGCAGCGGTTATACTGCGCAACGACCTCCGCGCAGACAGGATAGTCAAACTTGCCATTCCCGTGATTGTGTTTGCCTGTGTCCTTGCTTTCATCGGGTACAGGTATTACCCCCGGCTGGCATACCTTCATTCAACGATCATTTCAAAATATTCCAATACCGTAAAGAAAACGACTTACGATACCGCCGGTAAATATTACAAGGCTGATTTCGTAAAAAGCTCGCCGGCAATCAACAGCATGCTCCCCGGCTCCTACCATGAAGTGAATTTGACGGTAAGGAACGCCGGCACCAGGGCCTGGGCAGATAAGGGCCCCAACCCGGTACAGTTGACCTATTTATGGATTAACCCCAGGCAATACACGGAAAGGAACGTACTCCGCGTACGCACGTGCCTTCCTCGCGAAGTCAAACCGGGAGAAACCGTTACGCTCGGCGCGTTTGTCCGCGCCCCGCTTATACCCGGAAAATACCAGCTGCAGTGGGACATGATAGAGGAATACGTTAACGCGTTCCAGGACCAGGGCAGGAGCCGGCCTCTGGCCATGGAGGTGGATGTTTCAGGCGTTGTGCAGGGCTACGCGGTGACGGTGGCGGAGATAACACCGCCGCTTCCCGGGGAGTTTGTGCCTGGAAAAAAATACAGAGTAAACGTAAAACTGCGCAATACCGGGACTATCGCCTGGGAAGCAAACAACCCGCGCTCGCCGGTGCGTTTCGGTTACAGATGGTTTAACGAAAAAGGAATGCTCCTTGGGAATTTTGAGCCCAGGGTGAAATTACCCTATGAAATCAAACCGGGCGGCGAGGTTATATTGAGCGTTGAAATAGTCAAGCCGGAAAAAGCGCTGAAGGAAGGATTTAACATATTAAAGTTCGACATGGTGAGGGAGGGCGTGATCTGGTTCGCGGAACAGAACACCATACCGCCTTATTACGTCAAGGACGTGGGCCCCGTCCTCCTGGATGAGTACAGGCCCAATGTCTATACGGTACTGGAAAGATGGTGGCTCTGGAGAGCCGCGGTCAATATGTTCAGGGAGCACCCTGTGCTGGGTGTCGGGCTGGGTAATTATACTTTTCTTTACAACAGGTACAAGACACCTGATGCCATTTTCAAGAACACTATGCCGGTGGTCAACAACCAGTACCTTGAAATACTGGTTGAAACCGGGGCGCTGGGCGCCTGCGCGTTCCTGTTTTTTGTTTTCAGTGTTTTTCTGAATATCAGGCGAGCATTCAAAAGGCCCGTTGACCCGATTGGAAGGATAATTCTTGTGGGGCTTACGGCCTGCCTGTTCGCAATGGCGATCCAGTTGAATTTTTTCTGCGGGAAGGTGCTTCATTACCTCTGGATAACCCTGGGGCTTGCTTTTGCCGCGATAAACGTATATTTCCGCGGCGGGGACGATGGCCATGCTGGATAAAATAATTTTTGCCTGCCTCCTGGTGCTTGTGTTTTTCATTCCTTTCGAGTTTGATTTCAGGACTGTCGGCGCGAACCCGCCGCTTGTAAACACGGACCTCAAGCTTTTAGCGGCTATTGTTTTTTCTTTGTGGGTGGTGAAAAAAATAAGAGATAGGGAGTTAGTTTCTCCGCCCCTGGCCGTGCCCCTGCTGGTTTACCTGACCTGCAATATTATGTCGTCGGTATTCGCCCTGATTGAACCGGTAAGCGGGTTCAATTCCGTGTTTAAGTTGTCCGGAGGGATGCTGCTTTATTATGTCGTGCTTGACACGGTCAGAAGGAAAGAACAGACAACAAAAATAATAAACACACTGCTGGTTTCCGGGTTGATCGTGGCCGCCATCGGGTTTTTTGAAAGAATATTCGTTGATTTCGCCTATGAATACAGCCCGTTCTGGTTTTTTTCGCCTGACAGGATTTTTCTGCACGGGAAAATAGGGCTTGTGAGGATAACGTCCACTTTTGTCTACCCGAATATACTGGCTATGTTCCTTGAAATAACTATTTTCCTCGCATTAGGCCTGTATCTTTTTGAATGTCCCGGCAAAAAGAAATACTTTTATTTTACCTCCATCCTTGTCCTGGTGCAGGCGCTTGTCATGACCTATTCGCGGGCGGCTATCATCAGCCTTTTCGCAGGATTACTGCTTGCGGCGGCGATTTGCGCGAAGTCCGCACGGCTGCGCGCTAAATTAAAAGCGGTTGCGTTGATTGTCGCGGCTGTTTTCCTGCTTGTCGCGGCTAATATGGCCGGCGATTATTCCGTAAAAAAGCGCGTGATCAACGCGCCTGATGGGAATATCAATTCAAACGGCCACAGGGCATACATCTGGAATAGCGCGCTCAGGTCTTTCGCGCGAAACCCCGTTCTGGGAATAGGCCCTAACAATTTCCGCTGGCTTTACGCCGCACAATATTCCAGCAAATCGCCTTACCTTAAATGGAATTATCCCGGTTATATTCCTGGTATAGACGCGAACAGCCTTTATCTTGAGACGCTTGTGAGCCTTGGGGTTGTAGGGTTCGCGGCTTTTATTTACCTGGTGATAAGCATCCTGAGGTATCTCCTCGGGAACCTGCGCCTGAATGACGATTACCAGGCCTGCCTGGCGCTTGGTGCGCTGGGTGCGTTTTCAAGTTACCTGATACACGGCGTTTTTGACCACTTTGGTTCATACCAGTCCATCATATTCGCTTTCTGGCTTGCCCTGGCCCTGGGAGTAAAGACGAGGGAATTAAATGCCCGGGAATAAATCCTCGCGAAGCGAGTGGAGCGCGCAGAGCGCGCGCGTTTCAGCCTCGCTTCTCATTTTTTTCCTGTCAGCGGTTGTCTATCTTTCAAATTCAAAAACCATAAGGTTTACCGACACTATAGCTACAGCGTACATTCCTGCCAGTATTATCACGGAAAGGAATTTCGACCTGGACGAATTCAGGGGGCCGCACGAGATAGAATTCCCCATGATGAACCTTAACGGCCATTGGTACTCCTACTACCCTGCCGGCACAGCTTTGCTCGCGATGCCGGTCTATGCCGTTCACCGCGCCGCCGGAGGCCGGTTTAACGACGAGAGTATTTATTACCTGGAAAAATATTCAGCCGTGCTGATAATGGCCGCTTCGGTTGTTGTGATATTTCTTGCCGCTGAAAAAATAGCGGGCATCTGGATCTCGTTATTTATAGCGTTTGTTTACGCTTTTGCGACTTCTTCCTGGTCCACAAGCAGCCAGGCGCTGTGGCAGCATACTTCCAGCCAGTTTTTCAACTCCCTGGTTATATATTTATTGCTGTCGGGCCTGGCTGAAAGGAAATACCTGAAATTTGCCGGTTTAGCCTGCTCTTTTGCCATAGTATGCCGCCCGACGAATTTTATGGTGTTCATTGTTACCGCTATTTATGTATTATACGCGCTTGGTTTTAAAAGCCTCCTGCGGTTTTTGTCTTTGACCCCGCTTGTATTAGGGGTTCTTCTTTTTTATAATTTCTACATATACCATAATGTATTTGGAGGATACCAATTCGTAGTCGGCCCTTCAAGCTGGAAAAACAACATTTTCGAAGGGTTAGCCGGGCTTACCATAAACCCCAGCAGGGGGATTTTCGTGTATTCCCCGGTACTGATTTTGTCGCTTATTGGTTTTATATTTTCATTCAGGAAGAAGGAGTATGATTTTTATAAATACGCGGGAGTGGTTTGCGCGGCTTATATCCTGCTTTTTTCAACATGGTTTATGTGGTGGGGCGGTGATTCATATGGCCCGAGGATGCTGGCTGATATCCTGCCTTTCATGGTTATTTTGATGGTTCCCGCCCTTGTTAAATATAAAAATCTGCCGGTATTCACGGGAACAGTGGTCGTCCTGACAGTTTTTTCGATATGGGTGCAATTTGGGGGGGCATTTTTCTGGGGCACAGGCAGGGATATTACTACAGGCCTTAAAGAAAACAACACAGAAAAACTCTGGAGGTGGGATGACTCCCAGCTTCTAAACACATTAAAGCTGAGCTTGAAGGGAGCAGGAACAGTTCCTGAAAGAAAAAACCGAGTGATTTACCCTGTTTCAGGCATGATAAAATTCGATAGAGGTGAAACGGAAAGATATTTTGGGAAAGGGTGGAGCCAGGTTGAGGATTGGGGAACCTGGGCCGTGGGCAGGAAGTCCGAACTTTTTTTCAGGTTCACGGATAAAACAAAAAACAAGCTTGAGATAAAAGCTCTTGGAGTAAATGACGGTAATATCAACCAGGAAATGAAGGTGTATTTCAACGGGAAATACATTAAAACCTGTGTTTTTACCCGGCCTTTGTTTTATTACTGCGTATTTAAAATAGCCGTTCCTCCCAGGTTAATAAAAAACGGAATTAACGAAATAAAATTCGTTTACAAAAACGTTAAAAGAGCATCCTATTGCGATACAAGAATGATATCGGCAGGGTTTAAGTATATCAGATTCAGTGCGGGAAAAACCCTTACTGAACAGGCCCGCCGTTGACGGAAAAAATAAAAAAACCCTTGACAAAAC
>MGVM01000119.1 GCA_001800495.1 Elusimicrobia bacterium RIFOXYB2_FULL_48_7 | reverse complement strand
CACCCGCAATCATACTGGCAGGCATTGGGTTTACCTCTACGGGGGTAGTTGGTAGCTCTTGCCTGTCTGCAATCATAAATGGGCGCAGAAGCCCCCGGGGTGCCTTTACGGGGGTAAAGTTGTTAGGATTTTCTGCGCCCGTAGAAAATTATAGCGGGAAAACATATGAATAAAAAAAGGTCGATATTCACTCAACTGGTTCGCCTGGTTCTTGTAATAGCCCTTTTGGGACAGGTTCTTTATGTGCCTAACCTAAGGGCTGCTTCTGGAGACCAGGCATTCCTGATTTTGAGAGTCGGCGGGGTGCTTGATTTACAGGCGCCGCAGCCGGTTACCGACCTTAAAGCGGGTCCGGATTTTGTCACGGGCGTTTACGGGCCAAGCGATGATGGCAGCGGGAAAGTAAAACTTAACTGGTCAGCTCCGGAAGATATGCCTGACGGCATGCCTGTTTTCTCGTATATCATCAAGTACGCGACCTTCAGCATTTATGACGTCAACAGCGACACTGTGGCATGGTGGAATCATTCTTCAGTATCGACAGTAGCTTCAACCGGCGGCTTGCCGGCAAATTGGGGTATAAAAGAAACCAAATCTCCGCATTCATTAGAAACCTTTATCCTTACCGGGCTGTCTCCGTCCCAGTATTACTGGTTTGCCATCCAGTCAATGGACAATGTCTACAACCATAGCGGGATTGATACAAAAGCCCAGTTCATAGTCACCCAGTCAAGCTCGTATGCTTCTACTTCATCTATGCCGCCGGCGCCTATATCCAGCCTGTCTGCCTCTCCCGCGAAGGATGTTCCTGGCGGGATCAGCCTTGCCTGGACGGCGATGGGCAATGACGGCGTGAACAACAGGATAATAGACGGAAAGTTCAGGGTCTGCTATTCAACAATTCCTTACCCGTCAGTGGACTCCGACCTCTTGAAGGTCAACCCGAAGGCGTACTGGGCCTTAGCAACTGAAATAAATATTTCAACATCCAATGTAAGGCCGGGTGATTCGCAGAAAGTCATGCTGACCGGGTTGACGGCTAACGTGTCATATTATTTCTGGGTATGGACCAGCGATGAATGGTACAACAAAACCAACTGGTCATACGAATCGAACAAGGCGATTGCTAAAGTATTCAATTTCTATCCGCCGGCTGAAGCCGCGCCGTTTTATGCCGACGCTTACGGCTCCACGGATGTAAGCTCCGGCAGTTATGTCCAGCTTAACTGGAAGAACCCGACAACCGACGAAACCAGGGGTTTTGACGGGGTCAATATCCGCTACAGCACTACGACAACACCTGTAACCAGGGACGACGGCCTGGGCATAGTGCTTTCAGGGCTTACCGCTAATGCCTGGACAAGCTTGCTGCAGCTGCAGCTTGAGCCCAGGACGACTTACTACTACAGGATATTCACGTTTGATAATTCTGAGCCAGCGCTTTATTCCGGCACTGGAACGGCTGTTTCAGTATGCACCATTTATGACAATCTTGCTCCTGATGCCGTTACCGGACTTGCGCTTAACGCGGACGCAAATTCATCCAGGGGTACCTATATCAACCTTAACTGGGCTCATCCCGATTTCAGCAAAGCGGATTACCGCAACCGCGACTGGGAAAAGACAACCCTTTATGTCAGCACGCAGAATTATGTGAAAAACGGCGGCTATCCGTATAACGGCCAGGCGCCGGTGGAACTGGCAACGTCAGCTACCTGGTACCAGTTCACTCAGCTGGCTCCGCAGAACACTTATTACTTTGAAGCAAGGACCCTTGATACCGTAAGCAATTTCTCGGTTTCAACCGCCAGCGTTTATACCTGGAAAGATGTCACCGCTCCCGGACTGGTGGACTTCATTGTAGTCCAGTCCACGGTATCCGATGATATCGATATCGGCTGCTCTCTTGGTGTTTCATGGAGATATCCCGGCGACGTTGACCTGGACAATTTCTATATAACTTACCGGGAAGGCAGTTTCCCTGTTAGTGAATCCGACGGCATCTCAGTATCCAGAAAGCTCGGCCAGGGGTCAATGCTGGCCAATGATTCAATCCAGTTAAACGAACTCGTGGGTAACACGACATATTACTTCGGGTTGTTCCTGTATGACTGGTCCGGCAACATGTCGTCAACAACAATAACCGGTATTGTAAGTGTTTCAAGGGACAGCAGTTTCGTCCCTTTCACGCCGCTCGGTTTGAACACATCGAAGCAGGGCAGCATTTTCAGCGTGACATGGGAACCTGTTTTATACAAGTATATTGAAAGCAGTTCCACCGTGCTGGTTGAAATGGCGAAACCAAATCCAAAATCAACAGAGCTTTACAGGTACCAGCTTTATGAATCAGCCGACATGAACGACTGGTCGCTGGCAGCTTCCACTAAGCCAACGGCAGGCGGCCTTAAATTCAGCGTGCCTGTTTCAGGAACACAGGCGAAGTATTACAAGATCAGGGCGGTCAACATCAGCGGGGATTACAGCGATTCAATGATCGTTGATGATGCGGACGATCTCAATATTTATTCAATGATCGGAGACAGGTCATATGTGAAGATGGGCACTGAAATAAAGGACGCAGTTAAAAACGTTTACCTGAAATGGACCCGGAACACAAGTGAAGAAAAAGGCCCGGTGTTCAGGTCGTTTATAATCGAGCCTTACCGGAACAATGATGGCAATCTTGAACTTTATAGCAATTTTACGTTTGCCAAGCCGAAAGCAGAAGTTTCAATAAAGTATGACAACGGAACCATAGCCGCGCGCGGCGCCCAGATGAACAGGGCCCTCGCGGAGCCGGAAAAATGGCTGTCGATGTTCTATTT
This sequence comes from Elusimicrobia bacterium RIFOXYB2_FULL_48_7, assembly GCA_001800495.1. GTDB lineage: Bacteria > Elusimicrobiota > Endomicrobiia > CG1-02-37-114 > XYA2-FULL-39-19 > OXYB2-FULL-48-7. The sequence continues at coordinate 3,867 of MGVM01000119.1, read as the reverse complement.
CAACGGCAAGTCCTGGCAGAAGCTCACGTCTTCCGTAGACGCGCAGGATACAAAAGTGAAATCAAGCGTCAAGTACCTGGGCCTTTACCAGATCCGTTACGCCATGAACGCCGCCGACCTTACGTTCTATGATGTGATGCCGAAGATAATCACTCCGAACGGCGACGGGAGCAATGACAGGGCTTTCTTCAAGTATGATAACCCGCGCGGCGCGCAGGTGACGGTGAAGATATTCGACATGACCGGCTCGCTGGCCAGGACTCTTGATAATTCAACGGAAAGCTCGAACGTCCCCGGCGGCTATATTTACTGGGACGGAGCTGACAGGAACGGCGACACTGTCAATCCCGGGACCTATATTTACCAGGTTGAAGGCGAAGGAAAGGTCTTCAACGGCACGGTAATAGTGGCCAGGTAAGGTGAAAATTATGAAAACTTATAATTTCAAATTTCAAATTTCAGATATTATAAAAAAACTTGCGGGAGCATGGGAGTCTGCCTTTACGGGGGTAAAGAATGGTTTTTCATGCTTCCCGCATGAAATTATTTGCGGGAGCACAGGGGTCTACCTTTACGGGGGTAAAGTTTATTCTTCTGTGTTTCCCGCACGCTATCATTCATTCAAAGCTGCACTAAGGAGAATTACCATGAACAAAAAAATGAACAACATCCTTTTGGTGCTGGCGGCCTGCATCCTGCTGCCGGCGCTTTCTTACGCCGCCTTTGAGCCTGTTGCCATAGGCGCAAGGCCGGCGGCCATGGGAGGGGCCTACACTGCCATAGCCGACGATGTTTACTCGGTCTATTACAACCCTGCGGGATTATCTCTCGTGCCGCGCATGGAATTCACCACCCAGTATTCACAGCTTTACACGGGCCTGTGGGACAAATCGAACCTGAATTATTCGTTCCTTGGGCTCGCCCAGCCGCTTATGTTCAAGCGCGATTTCGGGACTGTCGGGCTTTCAGTGCTGAACTTTACCGCAGGCAGCCTTTACAGGGAAAGCACCATTACCCTGTCGTACGGCAGGAACTTCAAGATTGGCGGTATCAGGAAACTTGACGTTGGTTTCAACGTAAAAAGCCTCACGATAGGTTACGGCACGGATGAATACACCTATGATTCACTGAATGATGACGGCATAACCCACTCCTTGCAGGGTGGAGCTGCCAGGGCCGACTCGCTGTTTGAAAAATACGGGTTCAGCAAATCAGCCGTTGCCATTGATATTGGCGTTAAGTACGCCCTCTTCACGAATTATAAACTGGGGCTTATGATATCCAACATCAATGAACCCGGCATCGCCCAGGATTCCACTTCCGACGCCAAGCTTCCCAGGATGATCAACCTGGGCTTTGCGCACAACGGGAAAGGTTATCTCGTAAGCGTGGATTATATGTCAAGGCAGGTTAACAAAGTCAGCGATTCCAGGATTAGCATAGCGGCTGAAAAACTCCTGCCTATGGGTTTCGGGCTCAGGTCAAGCGTGGCCCTTGGAAGCAGGGAGCTCACTAATTTTGCGGTCGGTTTCGGGTACCAATCCAGCGGCCTCCAGATAGACTATGCCCTTGAATACCCGATAAGCGGTATCAAAAGCACGATGGGCAACCATAAAGTATCCCTCACGCTGAAGTTTGGGCCGGTTATGCACGTGCCGGAAGAAGCGGGCGCCCTGCAGGTTGCGCTTGAGAAAGAACAGAAAGCCAGGGCCCAGACCGAGGTGGCTCTCGCCGAAAAGAACAAGGAACTGGAAGACGCTCGCAAGGAAATAATGAAACTGAAGGGGGAACTCGAAGAATTGCTCAGCAGGCCCGTCCCGGTCATTCCTACCCCGGCGGAGCAGAAGCCCGCCAAGGCTGAGAAAGAAGCCCCGGCAGTGAAACCTGCCGAACCTGTATTCACGCAGGCCGGCAACATCGAAAGGCAGTACCTGGAAGAATACAATCTTTACAGGAAGGGCGCCAGCAAGCTTGTTTTCACTGAGCGCATAGGTGCCATAAGGCAGCTTGTGAACAAATATAAGGGGAAGAAGATCGATGTTTCCTCGGCCGAGGGAGAATACAAGATACTGCTTGAGGAACAGAAGAACCAGCAGAGGATGTATGTTGACAGCCTGACTTACTACAGGAAGATGGTCGCGAAGGGCATAGACAGCAAGACCCAGGCTGACCTGCTAAAGAAGATTATCAGCAGGTATGAACAGTTTGACATTGATGTTTCTGAAGCAAAGAGGGAATTGAGTAATATAAAATAAATTAATAAAAGCAGCAAAAAGGGGGATTTAGATGAAAAAACTATTAAGTATCGGGATGTTTATCTCGGTGGCCGCGCTGGCTCTCACCCTGTATTCAGAAAAGTCCCGAGTGGATTGTTCCGGCGGGGAGTTTGACTTGCAGCTAAAAAAAGTGTATCCTAAAATCGTCACGCCTTCCTTCGGGGCGCAGGACAATAACTACGTGATTTTTGAATTCTCGGACCCGCAGTATGAAAATGCCCGGCTCAGGATATTCTCAGTTGAGGGCCGTAATGTTTCCGAGATCGATTCTTCCCAGCGCATAGCCAGGTCCGGGACGCTGGACTGGTATTTAAAATGGGACTGCAGAGATTCCGGGGGTTCAACGGTAAACCCCGGGATCTATGTCTACCAGTTTGAAGGGAGGAATAAAATTTTCACAGGAACTATCGTGGTCGCGCGTTAACGCGCCTTAATAAATGTCAATAAAAACAAGGCTTTTCCTGGCTTTCAGTGTGCTTGTGATCTTGGTGCTTTCAATAAGCCTTATTTTCGTTGCTTATACCTACCAGACCAGAATCCTCCTGGACAAAAGCCTCTCGCTGTCCGAGACACTTACCACCTGGCGCGAGATATCCCTTGCATACGAGAGACAGACCCGCAGCGCGAGTTACTTTGTAATACTCAGTGATACAGCCGAAAAAGATAAGTATGACGAGCAGAACGAATCCATCCAAGCCAAGCTGAATAAAATGGCACCTGGCCCGGAAAAGGACTCTTTCGCGGCTCTTTACAATAAATACGTCGGTATTTGCAGGTATATGTTTTCCATGAACAGGGAAAAAAGGTTTAGTTATTATGAAGAAACTGTAATGGGCGTAGAAAAGCAGATCCATAATGCCGTTACAAAAACCATTGATGATTATTACGCGCAGTTGAATTCCTATGAAAACACCGTCAAAAACGTCAGTAGAAGAAACGCCATTATTTCATTGTCTTTCGGGATTATTGCCGTGCTCACCGGCATATTACTCGGGTTTGTCACCTTCACGGCGATTTGGACCCCGCTGACAGCTTTGATAAAGGGCACCCAGGTAATAGGCGAAGGTAACCTTGATTACAGGATAAATGTCAGCCCGACAAACGAAATGGGAAAACTCGCCGAAAGTTTTAACAAAATGGTGGAAAATCTCCGTAAAATGCAATTGCAGATAGTCCAAATGGACAGGATGTCCAGTATCGGCCAGCTTGCAGGCGGCGTGGCGCATGAAATCAACAATCCGCTCACGGGCGTGCTGGGCCAGGCGCAGCTTCTGCTGGACAAACTCCCGAAGGACGATCCGAGTGTTAGCCATCTGGAGAGGATCGAGCAGGCCGCCCAGCGCTGCAGGAGAATAGTAAGGGCGCTGCTTGATTTCGCCAGGGAAAAAAACTATGTCTTCAAGCCTGTCAGTATCTTGGCGCTCATAAATGAAACGCTTAACTTTTGCGAAACGGAAATGCGCTCATCCAACATTGAGGTTGCCAAGATTATTCCTGATAACATGCCGCTCATAAAGGTATCCGCCAGCCACATCCAGCAGGTGTTTCTTAATATCGTCAATAACTCCGTACACGCCATGATACCTAACGG
>MGVM01000118.1:985-6813 GCA_001800495.1 Elusimicrobia bacterium RIFOXYB2_FULL_48_7 | reverse complement strand
AACACGGCGAAGACAACCAGCGTGATGACTTCCTGGATGGTTTCCAGCTGGGGCATAGCGTTTTTCGAGTATTGCCTGCAGGTGCCGGCCAACCGCATGGGCCACTATAAATTCACCGCAGCCCAGCTGAAAACCATCCAGGAAGTCATCACGCTGGTTGTCTTCGCCGTGTTCAGTGTCGTATATTTAAAAGAGGAACTGAAGTGGAATTACCTGGTTGGCTTCGCCATGATAATCGGCGCGGTATTCTTCATTTTCAAAAAATGGTAAATTGAATGCCAAATAAAACGACTCCGTCCCCAATCCAGGTACTTGAAGCCTCCGCCGGTTCCGGCAAGACCTACGCGCTTGCCAAGAGGTACATCCAGCTGCTGATGAATTCAAGCGTCCAGTTGGATGCTATTCCCATCAAGAATATCCTTGGTATCACTTTCACAAAAAAAGCCACCTTTGAAATGAAGCAGAGAATAGTGGAACTGCTCAAGAAAATAGCCCTGGACGATTTCCGCAGCGAGGGGGAAGCCGGGGATGTTTATTCCTCCCTGGGCATTCCTAAGGAAGCTGCGCGGGAAAAGGCCTACAGGATAATCAATGATTACATCATAAAAAACTACGATTTCTTCCAGGTGCAGACCATAGACAGTTTTGTGCGGTCCATTATTTCCGGCAGCGCTTTCAAGCTGAACCTTTCCTCAAGTTTCAAGATCGAGACCGACTACGAATCCCGCCTGCAGTACAGCCTGGACAACCTGGTGGACAGGGCCGCAGGCCCTGCGGGCCGGGGGGGCCTGCGGGAGCTGTTCACTAAATTCATGAAGCAATACCTTTTTGTGGAAGAAAACCCCGGTTGGTTCCCCAAGGAAAGCATCTACGAAACCGTGAAGTACCTGTACTCGCTCAACAACAGGTATGGGGCGGCCTTCGCGCGCACGAAAACCGAGTCGGCGGACATTATCCCGGTGAAAAAAAATGTGATAAAGCTGGCCAATGCTCTTTATGGCGAAGTGAAAAACGCCGCGGGCCTTGATAAAAGGTTCCGGGGCAGTTTGGAAAAATTCGTGAATGAGAACACGGAGTCCTTCGACTGGAATATCTCGGCTTATTTCAAAAGGGAAGCCGTCCCGTTCAATAAGGGCCACGCCTGCGGGAAAAAAGCCGCGCAAATCTGGGACGAGCTGCGCCCGTGTTTTTCCCAAATAGCCGAGATGGAGGCGTATTCGCTCCACAATTATTACATAGATATTTTTAATACCGCGCTGAAGGATTTCCGCGAGATTTCAAGCGCCGACGACGTTATTTTCCTGGAAGAGCTCAACAACCGGGCCAGGTTCCTGTTTGACGAGGAAAGCGCGGACTACATAACCGTGCCGGAAATGTATTTCCGGCTGTCCCTGAGGTTCAGGCACCTGCTGATAGACGAATTCCAGGATACCAGCCGCCTCCAGTGGAGAAATTTAAAGGGCATGGCGGATGAGATACTTTCAAACGGCGGGTCGCTTTTCTACGTGGGCGACAAAAAACAGGCGATTTACAGGTTCCGCGGCGGCGACGTGTCGCTTTTCAGCGAAGCGGCGGAGGAACTTGGCAGGTACGGGGTGAACAAGGGCACGCTGTCCAAGAATTACCGCAGCCAGAAGGCGATAGTGGAATTCAATAACCTGGTATTTTCGCGGGAAAACATAGAAGGTTTCATCCAGGCGCTCAAAGAGAACGAAAAAGACGATATCAGCGGGCTAAAATCCGGGGATATCACGGACATACTGGAAATATTTTCTGATTCAAGGCAGGAACACAAAAAAGGCAATGAGCACGGCTACGTGAAAGTCGAGCTGGTCCAGCCCTTAAAGAACGGCAGCGGCGCGCAGGACGAGGACATGCCGGAAAAGCTCGTGAATTTGGTAAAGGATTTGAAAAAAAGTTTTGACTACAGGGACATTGCGATTCTCGTCAGGAAAAATGACGAGATTGAAACCTATACCTCGCTTCTTTTGGAATCAAAAATACCGGTGGAATCGGAAAAAACCCTGAACATCAGGGAAAATTACCTGGTAAAGGAACTTGTTTCGCTCCTGATGTTCCTGGATTCGCCTTCCAACAACCTTTTCTTCGCGTCATTCCTGCTGGGGGATATTTTCCTGAAAAAATCCGGCCTGAAAGCCGCGGAAATCAGGGATTTTCTATTTGAATTGCGCGTTTCAAGGAAGAAAGGCGAGATTATTTACCTTTACAAGGAGTTCCAGGGCAGGTATCCGGAAATATGGGACGCTCTGTTCAGCGAATTCTTCAAAAATGCCGGGCTGGTCCCGCTTTACGAGTTCGTTATAAGCATTTACGCCAAATTCAGCGTTATGGATAATTTCCGGGAGTACCAGGGTTTCCTGATGAAATTCCTTGAACTTATCAAGGCGCAGGATTCGCAGAATGGCGCGGGCAGCGCGGATATTTCGCAATTCCTGGAATACCTGGAAGAGCTGACCGATGAAAAAGAGCTTTATGTCAACGCGGAAAAAGGCGATTCCGTGAGGATCCTTACCATTCACAAGGCCAAGGGGCTGGAATTCCCGGTGGTTATCATCCCTGCGTTGAGCCTGCTGACAAAAGTCGGCAACCAGGTGATAGACGAAGGAAAAAAAACACTCAATCTCCTGCATATAACGAAAAGCCACGTGGAATACTCGGAAAAAATTGCCGCGATATATTACCAGCAGTACAAAAAGGCCTTCATTGATGAGCTGAACAGCATTTATGTCGCGCTCACCCGGGCAAAATACGAGCTCTACGTTTTTATCCCCGAGAAAGTGTCGGGGAAAAAAAACAAGGCGAAGTACCTGTTTTCGTTCGAGGAAGCCGGTTTTGAAAAAGGCGCGCGCGGACAAATAAAATACGGCGGAGCGGAGAAAACCGCCCGGGAGGAAAAACCCGTTGAGATCATGCCGGTTTCGCGGTACAGCGGCTGGATTGAGCCGATGAAGGAAGAATTTGCGGGAGTTACCAGTTTGAAAAACAGGATCGCAATCCAGCGCGGCGAGGTTTTGCACGGCGCCCTTTCGCATATTGACGATATGAACGGCAGGGATTTTAAAAAAATCGCGGATGATTTTCCTGAAATTGAGCAGAAGGCCAGGGAATTGCTTGGAAATGAAAAGTTCAAGGATTATTTTAATGTGAAAGAAGGGGCTGTTTTCGTTGAAAAGGAACTCGTTGACTCTTCCGGCAGGACCAAAAGAGTAGACCGCCTGGTGGTGCTGGAAAAACAGGCGTGCATTATTGATTACAAAAGCTCCGAATCCGAAGAAACCGCAGAGACCTATAAGAAACAAATGACAGAATACATAAAACTGATCAAGGAAATTTATCCCGGTAAGGCAGTAAAAGGGATGATTATTTATTTGGATACGCTCAACAGCAGGGAGGTCTAAAATGAAAAATGGATTTAAAGAGGTAAAGCCGGAGTTAATTAAGGATAACGCTTTCAAGCTTATAGGAAAAGACTGGATGCTGGTTACCGCGGGAAAGATTGATAAGTTCAATATGATGACGGCCAGCTGGGGCGCCTTGGGAGTTCTCTGGAACAAGAATGTTTGTTTTTGTTTCATACGGCCGGGCAGGCATACTTATAAATTCATGGAAGACAATGATTATTTTACTATTTGTGTTTTTGATGAAAAGTACCGTGATATATTGAATTTCTGCGGGTCAAAATCAGGCAGGGATGTAAATAAAATGACAGCGACGAAGCTGACGGCGGTTAAAAGCGGCCTGGGGAATGTTTATTTTAGCGAAGCGCGGCTGGTAATAGAATGCAAGAAGATATATTTTCAGGATATCAACCCGAAACAGTTTTTAGACCCCAAAATAGACGGCAATTACCCGAATAAAGACTATCACCGGATGTACATCGGCGAGATAGTGAAATGCTCGGTAAAGGCCTGAGGATAAAAATGAAAAACAAAAAGGTATCGCTTGCGGCTGGGTTGGGCAGGAAGGAAAACATCAGGAAATGCCTGGGGCTTATCATTGATGACATCCGCGAAATAGAAACGAAACAGCACATACTCATAAAGCCGAATCTCACGGCGACAATCGGCCACGCTGGCGCTAACACCGCGCTGGAAGCCCTGGAAGCTGTGCTTGAGTTCCTGTATTCGAACTTCCCTTCAATGGGATCGAAGGAAGTCGTGGTGGCCGACGGCAGCGGGAGCGCCTTTTATGAAAAGACATCAACCGAGGCCGTGCTGAAGGACATGGGCTATTTTGAGCTTGTGAAAAAGTACAAAAACCTGAAAATAGAATGGCTGGAAAATTACCCTGCCGCGGAGTATTTCCCGGTTGAAATCCGCTCAATAGCGGGCCCGGAGAAAGTCCTGGTTGCCAACCGGATAAAGGATTTTGACTACAAAATTTCCATCAACCTGCCCAAGGTGCACAATTACGCCATCGCCACTTTCGGCATCAAGAACATGCTGGGTTTTATAAGACAGGAAGACAAGTCGCTTATCCACGGGCTCAGGACGCCCAGCGCGCCCGGCGCGAAGTCAATTTTCACCTATATCCCTACCTCCGCAATTGCCTGGGGCAGAAGGCATGTGCCGTGGCTTGTTAATATGGTGATGAAGGGGTCGGGCACGTACCTGAAAGCGATGAAGGTCATCCACCACAACGTGGCCCAAACTGCCAAACACATCTGGCCGGACCTGGTTGTGATTGACGCCATGTACGGCATGGACGGCTGCGGCCCGGTGGACGGCTACCTGGTGGAGCTCAACGCGGCGGCGGCATCGGCTGATGCCCTGAAAGCTGACGGTGTCGCGGCAAGATTGATAGGCATAGAACCGGAGGAAGTGGGCTACCTGACGTATCTATATAAGGAAGGCCTGGGGGATTACTCGCTTGAAGGGCTGGTTGGGGATGATCCGAAAAAGATCGCGAAGCGGTTCCACCGCCACCCCACGTACCACATACAATGCCACTGGAAGGACTGATGACATCAAAAAAAGTATTCACGCTCGGCCCGCAGGAGAACCTGATAAACCGCCTCGCTGATTTTGCTCAGGCGGAGTATTTTGGCAAAAACAGGGATACCGGCCGGTTGGCTTTTGTGTTCAGCGGCAAAAGGCCCTCGCTTTTTTTGAAAAAAGAGCTTGCGCGCAGGGCCGGCAGGGGATTTTTCTCGCCGGCGTTCTTTTCAATGAACGAATTCATCCGCTACATCGCGCAAAAGAAAGCGGCCCTATCGAGCCCGGCCGACCTGGACATGGCTTACGCCGTTTATGATGCCGCAAAACGTGTTGCGCCCGGAATTCTGAGGGGCCGGGAGAAGTTTTCGCAGTTTTTGCCGTGGGCCAACGAGATTTTGATGTTCATAGACAAGCTGGATGTTGAAAATATCGCGCTGGAATCGCTCAAGAATGTCCAGTTCAAGGCGGAAATCGGGTATGAAGTGCCTGATAGCATCAACAAGATGCTTGAAAACATAATAGCCATCCGCGATTCATTCCACAAATCACTGGAAAAGGGCGGGGCCTGTTCAAACGGCATGGCGTGCCTGCTCGCCTCGCAATGCGTGAAGGAAGTTTCTTTTGATGAGTTTGACGATATTGTTTTCGGCGGGCTGTTCTACCTGAACAAGACCGAGGAAACCATTGTAAGGGAAATATATAATAAAGGAAAGGGCATGCTTTTCTTCCAGGGCGCGCGAAGCGCGTGGCCGGTCCTTGAAAAAGTTTCAAAAAGCCTGGGTGTCGCCATTGAAGCCGCGGCACAAAATATTCTTGAGCCATCAATATCCATACACAGCGGGTTTGACGTGCACTCCCAGGTCTGCCTGG
>MGVM01000118.1:0-952 GCA_001800495.1 Elusimicrobia bacterium RIFOXYB2_FULL_48_7 | reverse complement strand
GCAAAAAACCAGGCGACACGGTCATTGTCCTGCCGGATCCTGACAACCTTGTGCCCCTATTGTCCGAGATTAGCGCGATTTCAGAAGATTTCAATGTTTCCCTGGGTTATCCTCTGCGCAGAAGCCCGCTTTACTCGCTTTTTTCCCGGTGTATTTTCAGCGCTCAGGCCACCAGGAGAACGGACGGCGGGGGCCCGGGCCAGCAAACCAGCCAGTACTATTCGAAGGATTACCTGAATACATTAAGCCACCCATTCGCGAAAAATCTGAAACTGCTTGATGATCCCGCAGCCACCAGGGTGATAGTCCACAAGATCGAGGAGTTGTTGACCGGCGCGAGGGAAAGCAGCTTCAGCGGAAGCTTGTTCGTTAACCCCGGCGACATTGAAAGCTCTAAAGAATTATCCGGCCTGATCGCCGCCGACCTGCAGGGAATGGGGATCACGGCGGCAAAAAGCGAAATAGAAAAACTCATCAAACAATTGCACGGTATTTTGTTTTACGCCTGGGAGGAAATAAACGATTTCGCCGGGTTTTCCGCGAAGCTGGAAGAATTCCTGGGCCATTTGACGGACTGCGGCGTGCTGGACAAGTACCCGCTTAACCTGAAAATCGCGGAGCGGATGTTTTCTATCAGCGACGAGCTGAAAAACGCGGTTTTCAGCAGGGAAAAATTCACGAAGGAAGAAATTTACAAGATATTTGAAAACAAGGCCGGCAGTGAAATAATATCTTTCACCGGTTCGCCGCTGAAAGGCCTGCAGGTGCTCGGGCTTTTTGAAACCCGCGGGCTCCAGTTTGAAAACGTGATCATAATGGACGTGAATGAAGGCGTCCTGCCGCGCCTTTCGATTTCCGAGCCGCTTATCCCCAGGGAAATAATGCTGGGGTTGGGGTTGAATAGCCTGGAAAACGAGGAAGAGATACAACATTACCATTTCAGGCGGCTGGT
>MGVM01000117.1 GCA_001800495.1 Elusimicrobia bacterium RIFOXYB2_FULL_48_7 | reverse complement strand
CTAATTCGCGGTTGGGAGAGTAGGTCGCTGCCGGGGTTGCAATCATCCCATTATAATGATAAAAAACAGGTTTTGGATAGTCGTATTGTTGTTTTTATGTTCTTTCTCATGTTTTCAGGTTGCGTATTGTTCAGAGTTGATGGACACTGCATGTCAGCTGTCGAAGGGCAGTTTCAGGGCTTCCTTTTATTATAACTCCCTGAGGGCTAACCCGGAAATAGCTGTATACAATGTCAGCCCTGGCATAACGGTCGGGAATACGGTTGTTAATTATGTTTCCATGACCGAATCAAGAATTAATTGCAGGGCACTTTCAAACCAGGAGACTGTCAAGATAATCTTCAATCCATTTGGCGGGCTTACCTGGTGGGGCAAAATAGGTTCCTGCGATTATGTCCTTGACATTCCATCCACTGCCTCAGTCAACAGGTTTGAAACTGTCGACCCGGGCATGCTTGCCGGTATCGGTTTCCGTTGCCAAGTCTTTCCTGAAACGATCGTTACTCCCGGAATATCCTTGGATTTTGGTTGCTCTGTCGCGGAAAACATAATAAGGAAGTTTTCTGTTGACGGGTCTCTTGCGGGTGTAATTGACGGAAAGCTATCAACATTGGAAGGACAGACGGTTTTCAATGTTAGCAAGAAAATGGGGAAAATTGAGTCGTTCGGCGGGTTTAAAATATTCAGAAGCTACCTGAAATTACAAGATTCTTCGACATTGAGTTACATAGACGGGTATAAAGACAATATTAATTTATTTGCCGGAGCGAAGCTCAAATTAACATCCTACGAGTCAATAATCTGCGAAGCGAACTTTATAGGTGAAACGAGTTTCTCGCTTGGCATGGGAATAGGGTTTTAAAAATGGTATTACAATCAAAAAAAGAAGTTTTTGAAAAGTTAACTAAAGAAATCGGTTCTTCACCACATCTGGTATTTACCGAATACCAGGGGCTTACAGTCCTCGAAACAGAGGAATTGCGCAAGCACCTCAGGTCATTGAATTCAAAATATCAAATCCCTAAAAATAAGATTTTATCACTTGTTTTCAAGAGCAATAAGCTGGAACAGCTTGCTCAGGGGCTTGCGGGCCCCATGGGTCTTGTTTTCATCAAGAATGACGACCCTGTTCAGGCATTAAAAAAACTTCTGCAGTTTTCGAAGGATCATAATAAATTCAAGTTAAAATCAGGATACATGTTTGGGAAGCTTCTTTCGCTGCCTGAAATGACCAGGGTTGCGAATTTGCCTTCAAAAGAGATATTGATCGGGCAATCGATTATAATGATGAAGATGCCCTTTATCAGGTTAATGAATGCAATGAAATCATCACAGGGTAACCTTGTTTGTGTTTTACAGCAGATCAAAAACAAAAAGGAAAAAGCCCAATAGGGAGGGGGAAAAGCAGATGTCAGATAAACCAAATGGCAAAGAAGCGATAATTGATGTTATTTCAACGATGACGGTGCTTGAATTAGCAGAGTTGGTGAAATCCCTGGAAGAAAAGTTCGGGGTACAGGCAGCAGGTTTTGGACCAATGCCCGTAGGTGGAGTAGCACAGCCTGCAGCAGGAGCAGTTACAGCACCTGAAGAAAAAACGGAATTTACAGTTGTTCTGTCAAGTGCCGGCGGGAATAAAATCCCTGTTATCAAAACAGTACGCGAAATCACGGGTCTGGGTTTAAAGGAAGCGAAAGACCTTGTTGACGGAGCGCCGAAACCAGTAAAAGAAAATGTTTCCAAAGATCAAGCGGAAGAAATAAAGAAAAAGCTTACGGAAATCGGAGCAACAGTAGAGATAAAGTAGGCGCGTTTTTCATCCATCACGGAAACAGAGTTAACAACAGTTAATTCACGAGGTATAATTGATGAAGCAAAAGAATTTTGCGAAATTAAAGACAGCAATGGATTTGCCGGATTTAATAAGCTTGCAAAAAACTTCATACAAGGATTTTCTACAGGCAGAAATAGAGCCTGAAAAACGCAAAAACCAAGGACTGCATCAGGCCTTTCTTGATGTATTTGGAGACGCTGCGGAAGGTGAAGGCATTGAGAACTCAAATCAAAGCCTTAAAATCCAGTATCTCAACTACAGCGTAGGAAAACCTAAGATACCTCCGGACGAAGCAATATCAAAAGACCTTACCTATGACGCCCCCCTGAATGTTGTTTTCAGGTTGCTTCAAAAACTGGAAAACGGCAAGATTAAAGAGCTTGCTGAACAGGAAGTTTACCTTTGTGATTTGCCTCTTATGACAGAGTCAGGTTCTTTTATTATCAATGGAGCCGAAAGAGTCGTTGTGACCCAGATTCACAGGTCTCCAGGCGTAATATTTGAGGACGATGAAGAAAAACCAATTTCACATTTCGGAAAAAAGCTTTATAAATCGACAATTATACCTTACCGTGGTTCATGGCTTGAATTCGAATTTGATTTAAACAACATTCTATTTGTTCGCATCGATAAAAAAAGGAAAGTTCCAGCAACCGTTCTTTTAAGGGCGCTTGGTTATGAGACTGACAACGAACTTGTAAACATTTTTTATAATACTGAAACTATAAGAAAAAATAGTTTTAGCGAGTGCGTGGGAAAAATTTTGTCAGAAGATATAATTGACAAAAAAACTGGAGAAGTTATTGCTGACACGCTGCACGAAATAACAGAAGAAGACATAAAAAAATACAGTGAAAAAGTCAACGAGATACAGGTTATCAAGTTTGATCAGGAGCTTGATAACTTGTCAATAATACACACGATCAAGGAAGACCCTACAAAAAACAAGAAAAAAGCAATTGATATCATCTACAAAATACTCCACACACCCGAACTTATTACCCCTGAAATCGCGGAAAGTTACCTTGATGCTCTATTGTTCAAATTAAGAAGGTATGATTTAAGCAAGGTAGGGCGTTATAAATTGAACAAAAAATTCAGCAAGTTGTTTTTAGGGATGGAAAAGAACCAGAAGCTCAAATCCTCCTTTACCATACCCCCTGAAAGAAAAAGGGTCCTGACAAAAGAAGATATAATTGCAACAATAAAATACCTCCTTAATTTGAGTACCGGATTACCAGGATACAATGTTGATGATATTGATCACCTCGGCAATAGGAGAATAAGGTCTGTCGGAGAACTGTTTGAAACGCAAATACGCATAGGACTTGTGAATTCAGCAAGATTTACAAAAGAAAGAATGAACTCCGCAGACAAGAAAACATCTCTAACGCCAAGATTGCTTTTCAATGCCACGCCTCTTGTTCTATCAGTAAGAAGGTTTTTCGGAACATCACAGCTTTCACAGTTCCTTGACCAGACAAACCCTCTGGCGGAACTTACTCATAAAAGGCGGCTTTCAGCGCTGGGGCCCGGTGGTTTGCACCGCAAACGTGCGGGTTTTGAAGTAAGGGACGTGCATCATACACATTACGGAAGAATATGCCCAATTGAAACTCCTGAAGGACCTAATATAGGACTTATAACATCATTGGCAAGCTATGCTAGAGTTAGTGAATACGGGTTGATTGAAACGCCTTACCGCAAAGTTGTCAAGGGAAAGGTTTCGGGAAGCGCTGAAGTTGTGTATTTGACAGCAGATGAAGAAGATGAATACACAATTGCCCAGGCAAACGCTATTCTTGATAAAAACAACTCGTTCACGCAGGATCTGGTCCACTGCAGGCACAAAGGTGACATTAAATTTGTAGAGCCTGAAAAAATCGATTTTATGGATATATCCCCTATGCAGGTGATTTCTGTTTCAACTGGACTGATACCTTTCCTTGAACACGATGATGCGAACCGCGCATTGATGGGTTCAAATATGCAGCGCCAGGCAGTTCCTTTGTTAAACTCCGAGAAGCCTTTTACCGCGACGGGTGTTGAGAAAAGAGTGGCAATAGATTCTTATGCTGTCATCACAGCTGAACGACCGGGAGAGATAATCTTTGTAAGTTCGGAAGAGATTGCCATTTACACGGAAGACAGGGATGTTGACATATATTATTTAAAAAAATACAACCGTTCAAACCAGAATACATGTATCAGTTATAAGCCCATTGTTAATAAAGGAGATAAAGTAAGGAAGAAAGATGTAATAGCTGATGGACTATGCACAACTGATGGGCAGTTGTCTCTCGGACAGAATGTCCTGATGGCTTTTATGTCTTGGGAAGGATACAATTTTGAGGACGCTATTCTTGTCAGTGAAAAAGTTGTAAGAGAAGATAAATTTACTTCCATTCATATACAAGAATTCCAGATTGAAGCTAGGGATACAAAAATCGGGCCCGAAGAAATTACTCGTGATATACCGAACGTAGGAGCGGAAGACCTGCTGAACCTGGATGAAAGCGGAATAATTAGGATAGGAGTGGAAGTGGGTCCGGGAGATATACTAGTCGGGAAGACAACCCCAAAAGGTGAACAGCAGGTTACTATGGAAGAACGCCTTTTGAAAGCCATTTTCGGCAAGAAGGCTGAAGACGTTGCTGACGCTTCATTAAGGGTTCCACCGGGAGTTACCGGCAAGGTAATCAATGTCCAGGTTTTGAACAGGTGGGAAAAGCTCACCAAAAAGACAGAAAAGAAAAAAAATCTAGAAATTCATGAGGAATACAAGAATGAAGTTAAAAAACTAAATTTGCTTAAAGAGGAGTTGTTGGAAAATACGGGAAAGTCGGAAAAAGACAGGATAAACAAGTTCATCCAGGAAAAAGAAAAAAAACTTGAAGAAACCTGCGAAATGAAAAAGGAGCAGGTCAAGAATGGAGATGGGCTTCCTATAACAGTAAACAAGGTGGTAAAAGTATATATAGCTTCTAAAAGAAGGCTGCAGGTAGGCGATAAACTTGCCGGAAGGCACGGTAACAAGGGAGTCGTTTCAAAAATACTGCCGGTTGAAGACATGCCTCATCTTCCCGATGGAACACCGATTGATGTTATCCTGTCGCCGTTATCCATACCTTCAAGGATGAACGTGGGGCAATTACTTGAATCAATGTTAAGCTGGGCGTCAAGTGTGCTTGGCGAACAGATGGTCACGCCTGTTTTTGACGGTGCGAAAGAAGATGAAGTGATAGAAATGATAAGAAAGGCGAAAGACTATCTTCGACAAAAAGGGATGAAAGAAGAATATCTCCCAACTGATGATTGCAGAATTAAATTGTTTGATGGCAGGACAGGCGAGCCGTTCATGGAAAGGATAACGATTGGGAATATGTATATGATGAAATTGTTCCATATGGTGGAAGATAAAATACATGCAAGGTCTACGGGTCCTTACTCCTTGATTACCAGACAGCCACTTGGAGGCAAAGCACAATTCGGCGGCCAGAGGTTCGGTGAAATGGAAATATGGGCTATCGAGGGATATGGAGCAGCTCATACACTTCGTGAAATTCTCACGGTTAAAAGCGACGATGTCAGCGGAAGGACTAAGGTCTACGAGGCAATCATAAAGGGAAAAAGTCTTCCTGAATCGGGCGTGCCGGAGGCTTTCAAAGTACTTATAAAAGAGCTGCAGGGGGTTGGTTTGAACCTTGAACTGTTGAAATCAACTGCGCTTATGGGGTCCGGCAAAGGCCACCAGAAACAAGTGAAAGAAAAGGTCACTGCATAAAAAAATCAAAGAGGAAAGAAATGGCATATAATTTCCAAAAAAAGAAAGTGGTTCCACAAATAAATTTTTATGATTTTGATAACATAAAAATATCTGTGGCATCTCCTGAAAATATCAGGTCATGGACTTATGGCGAAGTAAAAAAGCCTGAGACAATCAATTACAGGACATTCAGGCCGGAAAGAGACGGTTTATTCTGTGAAAGGATTTTTGGTCCTGTAAGGGACTGGGAATGCAACTGCGGAAAGTATAAATTTGTCAAACACAAAGGTGTGATATGCGACAGGTGTGGAGTTGAGGTCACTGAAGCAAGGGTACGCCGTGAGCGCATGGGGCACATCGAGCTTGCTGTGCCGATTTCACATATCTGGTTTTTAAGGAAGCCGCCATCAAAAATCGGAATGTTCCTGGAAATGCCTTTAATAGATTTGGAAAGAGTTATCTACTATTTGCGTTACCTTGTACTTGAAGACGTAAAAGACAGCAGCGGAAAAGTGGTAATCAAGGAAAAGAGCCTTTTATCTCCAGAAGAATATAATAAATACAAGGCTGAATTCAGGGAAAAGCTGAAAGCAGATATAGGCGCCGGTGCGATCCGCAGGATCCTTGAAAAAATCGACCTAAAAAAAGAAATAGAAAAAATCGAAGCAGTACTGAGAAAAACCCAGTCAGAAGCTGAACGCGCAAGAATGACCCGCCGTTTCCGTTTGTTTGAGGGATTCGTAAACGCAAATATGAGGCCTGAGTGGATGATTATGACTGTATTGCCGGTGATTCCTCCGGACTTACGCCCGTTAGTACTGCTTGAAGGCAGTAAGTTTGCGACCAGTGATCTTAATGACCTGTATCGCAGGATTATTAACAGGAACAACCGTCTTAAACATATACAATCCCTGAAAGCCCCGGAAATAATGATAAACAATGAAAAACGGCTTCTACAGGAAGCTGTTGATTCATTGATTGAAAACGGTTCACGTGTGAACCCTGTAGTAGGAGCCGGTAACCGGCCGCTGAAATCTTTTTCTGATATATTAAAAGGAAAACAGGGAAGGTTCAGACAGAACCTGCTTGGGAAAAGGGTGGATTATTCTGGCCGGAGCGTTGTTGTCGTGGGCCCTAACCTCAAATTACACCAGTGCGGACTTCCTAAAGAAATGGCAGTTGAGCTTTTCAAACCATTCTTATTGCATGAGCTAATAAAGCAGGAAAACATAACCCTCAAGGCGGCTAAAAGAATACTTGAAAAACAACAGTCGGAAATATGGAATATTCTGGAAAAAATAATTAAAAAACATCCAGTAATGCTGAAT
>MGVM01000116.1:1303-8214 GCA_001800495.1 Elusimicrobia bacterium RIFOXYB2_FULL_48_7 | reverse complement strand
CAATACACTGTTGTTCCAGTTCGCGTTTGTTTTGATTTGCGACGGGTTATGCTTGATCAGCAGGGCATTGGTGGGACAGAGCGTCTCGCAGAAATGGCATCCGACGCATTTGGAATGGTCGGACACTACTTCGTTTTTTTCCGGGTTGTATGTATGGACGTCGTTTGAACACATCCTGCAGCAGACCTGGCACTGGATGCATTTATCCGCGTCGCGCTCTATCACAAATTCAGAAGTTGAAGTACGCTTAACCAATGGTAACCCCTTAGTTCTTTAACCTTGCGATAACCGGTTCGCCGGCTTTCGGAGACCAGACAATATCAGGCTGGGGACAGATTTCCCTAATCGCTGATTCCTCGCTTGAAACGTAAACCGTATCGCCTTTTCTGGCTGCGACAAGCGGCCTTAATTTCACCCTGTCGTTCAATCCGACCATGGATGTATTATTCGCCGCGATAACCGCGAACGGGCCGTTGACCAGCGCGCTCGCATAAATAATCCTGAGTTCCTTATAAAATGCTTTCTCCTGTTCCGGCATCTTTTCAATCTGCCGCCAGAACGGTGCCGACATGACCTTCGCGAGTATCTCAAAGGGCAGAGCGTGTTTTCTTCCAAGCAGGTCAAACAGGTATGTGATGACCTCAGTGTCCGTTGAGAAACTGCATTTGTAGCCAAAGTCCTCCAGGTACCTGCGGTTGGCGCCGTAGGAGGATATTTCTCCGTTATGTACTACCGACCAGTCCAGGATGCCGAAGGGATGCGCGCCTCCCCACCACGCCACGCTGTTGGTAGGGAACCTGCCGTGCGCTGTCCAGGTATACGCCTTGTATTCCTCAAGCCGAAAAAACTCGCCTATATCTTCCGGATAACCCACACCCTTGAATATCCCCATATTCTTGCCGGATGACGCCACGAAAGCGTTCTTGACGTTCTGGTTTATGAACATCACGGTCCTCACCACAAAATCCTGCTCAGTCTCGTTGACGCGCACAGCGAACGGTTTAAGGAAATACCTCCAGATTATGGGTGGGTTTTTAATTACTTTTATTTCTTTTACGGGAATGGCTTCGCTTCTTTTTATTTCATAATTCTTGCGCAGGTAATCTTCCGCCGCGCTTTTTGCCTGTTCGTTTTCAAACATCATGTGGAAGGCGTAAAAATTCTCGTATCCCGGATAAATGCCGTATGCGGCGAACCCCCCACCAAGCCCGTTGGAACGCTCGCGCATGAGGGCAATGGACTGCATGATGGCCCGGCCGCTAACGCGGTCGCCTTTCTCGTTCATTATCCCCGTGACACCGCACGCCGAGGAAATCCTGTAATCCCTGTCCGCCATCAATTCCATGTTATAATCTCCAATAAAAAAACGTCCATAAATATCCCCGTCTGGGAAAATTTATGGACGTCTTTGCCCATAATTCGCGCGCTAATCGCTGCGCGCACCAAATGCTATTTAACTTTCAATATAATTATATACCGGTTTTACTGTTTTGTCAAGTGTTTTTTAGATTCGTTATTTTACTTTTTTAGAAACCGGCATTTTGTCGCACACCATGCCCTGCTGCATCATTCCCTGCTGGCAATCCATTCCCTGGCTCATTCCACAGCACTTCATGTGGTGTTTCATCATCGGGCAGCCGCCCATGAAAACAGTGCTTACACCCGCCGTGAAAATCAGCGCAGAGCAAATCCAAAGCAGGACCGCTATGGTTTTTGCGAATTTCTTCAAGCCTGCCAGTTCCGTTTTGCCTGCGGCAAAAAGGACAAAAAAGCTTACTGCCAAAAACATTGTTGCCGGTATGACTGCAATTAAACCTACAAATCTCATACACATAATCATTACCCCCTGTACTGCTTTAACATATAACCTATGTTCCTTGAAGCATTATACAACAAAACACCGGCTTTCCCTAACGCTTCCTCAAGTTTCATCGGCCCGGGAACAATACCGAACAAACCAATAACGCCTTTTTTATATAAAACCGCCGCTTCGGGCGTAACGCTGCCCGCCACGCAGACAACCGGAACCTTGTGTTTTGTTGCTAAATCAAGCACGCCACTAATTGTTTTGCCGCAAACGGTCTGGCCGTCAATTCTGCCTTCCCCGGTAATAACCAGATCCGAGTTTTTAATATGTTGTTCCAGGTTCAATGCTTGCGATACCATCTCTATCCCGGACTGAAGCTTGGCCCCGCAAAAAACATGCAAGCCCGCGCCAAGCCCGCCTGCCGCTCCCGCGCCCGGCATGCATGCGACATCTTTTCCAAGGTCTTTTTTTATAACTTTCGAGAAATTATTCAAGCCCGCCTCCAACACTTTTACCATCGCAGGCGTGGCGCCTTTTTGCGGGCCATAAACACTGGCCGCGCCTTTGCTTCCTGTAAGCGGGTTTTTAACGTCCGTTGCTACAATGAACTGAGTTTTTTTTATTCTTCTGTCAATTCCGGAAATATCTATCCGGCAGACCTTATTCAATTCCCCGCCGCCGAAACCGGTCGGCTTGCCGATGGCATCGATGAATTTCACGCCAAGCGCCTGCGCCATACCCATGCCGCCGTCAACTGTCGCGCTGCCGCCTATGCAGACGATTATTTTCCTGTAACCGCGTGACAGGGCGTCCTTAATCAATTCGCCGGTGCCATAAGTTGTTGTTTTAAGGGGATTTCTTTCGGATAGCTTCAGGAGTTCCAACCCGGATGCTTTCGCCATTTCAATCACGGCTGTTTTTTCATCGCTAAAAATACCGTAACCGGCTGTAATTTTTTTGCCTAGCGGGCCGGAGACCTCGCATTTAATGAACTTTCCACCGCCGCCAGTTACCAGCACATCCAGGGTGCCTTCTCCGCCGTCAGCCAAGGGAATTGTTTTTGTATGAAATTTCGGAAAGGCGCTTTTCAAACCTTTTTCAATACAGTCCGCGGCTTCCCGGGCTGAAAGGCTTTCCTTGAATGAATCAGGCGCGATGAGGATTTTCACAACAGTTTGTTTTTTTCGTTGACGTGGATTATTTTCGGTTTGTGTTTCCCGGCGAGTTCTGTTTCAACGTACGCGGAGGAGATTATAATTAGCTTGTCGCCAACTTCGCCGAGCCGGGCGGTGCCGCCCTGAAGCCCGATGATGCCGGAATTTCTTTTTGCCGGGATGACATAGGTTTCAAACCTGGCGCCGGTATTAACATTTACTACCAGCACCATCTCATGCGGCAGGATGTCGGCTTTTTCAATGAGAGCTTCGTCGATTTTTATGCTCCCGGAATAATTTATATTTTTTTCCGTTACCGTTGGCCTTTGTATTTTGCTTTTTAACATCAATCGTAGCATTTTATTCCCCCAACCTGTTCATATAGATCATTGCCGTGGCAGTCGTTGATGACCACGGCAGGAAAATCTTCCACCCTGAGTTTGTACACGGCTTCGGTGCCAAGCTCAAAAAACGCTATAAGGTCGCATTCCTTTATTCTTTTTCCAAGCAGGGCTCCTGCGCCGCCGGTAGCCGCGAAATATACCGCCTTGTGACGCCGTATCGCGCTTCTTACCTCTTTTGACCTGCGGCCTTTGCCTATCATACCCTTAAGCCCGGCTTTGAGAAGCGCGGGTGTCAGTGAATCCATGCGGCTGCTTGTCGTAGGCCCGGCGGAACCGATTGGCTTGCCGGGTTTTGCGGGAGAAGGCCCCACGTAATAAATAACAGCGCCCTTAAGTTCAAAAGGCAAGGGCATTCCCTTAAACACCATTTCATCAAGTTTTTTGTGGGCGGCATCGCGCGCGGTATAAATAGTGCCGCTGATCAAAACGAGATCGCCGGCTTTCAGGCTGTTTATGGTTTCTTTTGTCAAAGGCGCTTGTATGCGTTTCATAGAATTATCTCTTTGGTCCTTGTCGCGTGACAGCTCATGTTGACAGCCACAGGCAGGGACGCTATGTGGCAGGGATAGGGTTCAATGAACACCGCCAGCGCCGTGGTTTTGCCGCCAAGCCCTTGCGGCCCGATGCATGTCTGGTTTATTTTTTCAAGGATGGTTTTTTCAAGCTTGTCATAGAACGGTTTTTCGTTCGCGGAGCCGATAGCCCTGAAAAACGCTTTTTTCGCCAGCACCCCGGCATAATCCATCGTGCCGCCAATACCCACACCCACTATCACCGGCGGACAGGCGTTGGCGCCAGCCAGCCTTACGGTTTCTATGATAAATTCCTCGATAGGAGCCACTGTCGAATTGGGGCTGAAATTTTTCACCCTGCTCATGTTCTCCGCGCCGCCACCCTTGGGCATTATCCTGATCCTGAGGCCGGTGCCCTTCACAATTTCGGTATGAATGATAGCGGGAGTGTTGTTCCGCGTATTTTTTCTGAACAGGGGGTCTTCAACAATTGACTTCCTTAAAAACCCGTCCCTGTAGCCGCGCGCGACACCCTCGTTTATGGCCTCGTTCAGGTAGCCGCCGGTTATATGCACATTGTCGCCGATTTCCACGAACACGCAGGTGATACCGGTATCCTGGCAGATGGGCATCATTTCCTTCTTCGCTATTTTACTGTTCAGGATAAGCTCACCCACGATTTCCCTAGCCCTGCCGGTTTCACGCCTGTGAGCCCTGCGCAACGCGAGCGATATATCCTTCCTCAGCACACAGTTAGAGTCGATACATGCTTTTTTTACTTCCTGGATAATACTTTCAACGGGTATGTTTTTCATTTTCTATGGAAGTTTAATAATTCCCTGGTCCATCAGTATTTTCACTTCGTTCCTGGAACGGTTTATCATTGTCTCCGCCTGTTTCCGGAGTTCTTCTTTCGTGAGTATTTTTCCCGCCACACCCTGTTCTATGGCTTTCATGCCTACGGCGACCGCTTCCCTGACAAAGACTTCTATGTTTTCCATTGTCGGGACCAGGTGATCGGCGTCAAGGCCCGCGTCTTCCTGGACTTTCGCCATTTCGTATGCGGCTGCCAGGCACATTTCATCCGTGATGGTTTTTGCGCGGACATCCAGGGCCCCGCGGAAAATCCCGGGGAAACCAAGCGAATTATTCACCTGGTTCGGGAAATCCGACCTGCCCGTGGCGACAACTTTCGCCCCGGCCTCTTTAGCATCCCACGGCCAGATTTCAGGTGTGGGATTGGCGCAGACAAACACTATGGAATCCTTTGCCATCTGCTGAATCCATTCTTTTTTTATTACATCCGGGCCCGGGGTTGAGAGCGCGATAAGAGCGTCGGCGCCCTTCATTGCTTCAGGTATGCCTCCGGTAATATTGCCTTTGTTTGTTTTTTCGCACATCTCCCATTTTTCCTTGAATTTTTCCTTGAGTTCGGTTCTCCCCTTGTGAAGCGTGCCCTTGGAATCCGTCATTATGATATTTGCCGGGTCAACGCCGCCCTTGATAAGCAGCCGCGCTATGCAGATATTCGCCGCGCCTGCGCCCACCATGGCAATTTTAACCTGGTTGATTTTCCTGCCCGTGACCTTAAGCGCGTTCACAAAACCGGCGAAGGTCACTGCAGCGGTGCCTTGCTGGTCATCGTGCCAGACAGGTATTTCCATTTCCCTTCTCAAGGTTTCAAGTATTTCAAAACACATCGGCATTTCAATATCTTCAAGGTTTATTCCGCCAAACGACGGCTGCAGCAGTTTGACAGTTTCAATGAACTTTTTCGGGTCCCTGGTGTCAAGGCATATAGGGAAAGCATCCACGCCGCCGAGGTATTTGAACAGCATCGCTTTGCCTTCCATGACCGGCATTGCCGCTTCAGGGCCTATGTTTCCAAGGCCCAGCACCCTGGTGCCGTTTGATATGACAGCTATCATGTTGGCGCGGTTTGTATAATCAAAAGAAAGCTGTTTGTCCTTCGCTATCGCGAGACAGGGTTCAGCCACGCCGGGGCTGTACCAAATGGCGAAATCGTCCAGGGAGCGGATACAGCATTTAGGGGTGATCTCTATTTTCCCCTGGTAGAAAGGGTGCAGCTTCATCGCATCCTCTCCCGGTTTTTTCGCTTTCTTAAGAAGTTCTTCTTTTGTCGGCATCGTATTCTCCGTAATAAATTCGTGAAAGAATTTTATAATATAAGCCAAGGTATGTCAAACCTGTCAATCACAAATTGACAGGTTTGATGCCGAAGATAAGGTATCTGAGGCGCAAACCCAGAGCGTCAATCACAAATTGACAGGTTTGAATTCATGCGTGTTGCGCTTTCGGTTTCCGGTGGAAAAACAATATTGCAGCGATCGCCAGGATCATCAGCAGCGCGCAGCCCAGGTAGATCGAACCAGCGCCGGGTATAAATTTCATCCAAACGTACGAAATTACCACCCCTATGACCGCGCCTATTCCCACAATTGCTTCATTGATGCCGACATTGAGTGAACGGTTTTCAAAATGGTTGTTCGCGTAAAGCACGCTGGAAAAATATGTGAAAGCGCCGTACACGCCGAAAAGCGTAAACCCTGCCAGGTAAACCGGGTAGTATGGGAACAGCCACAGCACTAATAATAACAATACCGCGGCTATATTAGCGGTTATTATCAGGTTTTTTCTGTAAAACAGGTTTTTATACTTTGTAAAAAACATGGCGAATGCCCCCTGGGTGAACATCATTAAAAACAACGGCAGCCCTGCCATGAAAGGGCTGATGCCCGACTTGGCGCACAGGACGGGAAAAAAGACCTGAAGCGCCCTTTCGGTGAAGGTAACCGCGAAAATGATAATCCATCCGATCCAGAGATAAACCGGGTCGGTCCCGAACGGGTATTCCGGCTCCTCGACTACCGAATTGTCAACACAGTGTTTTCCCCTGATGATATATACTATCCAAACGGCACTGAGGACAATGATAAATGAAAGCGCGTAGGGGCCGAGCTTGTATAAACTGCCGGAACCCAGGTAACCGAACGCGGTGCCCGTGCTCCAGGCA
>MGVM01000116.1:457-1269 GCA_001800495.1 Elusimicrobia bacterium RIFOXYB2_FULL_48_7 | reverse complement strand
AAGAAAAACCCGTTTGCCATTCCGAAGGCAAAAAGCAATACCAGGTCCAGCGCGAAAGATTTTGAAAAAAACACCGCTATGCAGGCCAGCGCACCGGCTACGGTGCTTGCCAGGAGGAATTGCTTGCAGTTTTTCTGGCGGATAACCCTTCCGGAAACAAAACTTGTGATGATATAGCCGATACTACCGGAGATACCCAGCAGAGTGCACAACCCGCCGGACATACCGGTTTCCCCGGCGCGGTACATTACAAAGAAAATTACAAAAAAGATTATTACATCCGTGAGGAATGTGGTTAGATAGATTTGCATTGCGGATAAAAGTTGCTTCTTCTCGGTTTTCGGGGCTTACTGGGCCTTCGGGGCTGGAGGCACGCTTGGTTCCGGCTTCTGGATGCCGAGCAGTTCAACCGTGAAGATGAGCGTTGAATTCGGGCCGATTTGTTCCCCGGCCCCGCGCTCGCCGTAAGCGAGTTCTGAAGGTATATAGAGCTCCCACTTTGAGCCGACTTTCATCAGCTGCAGCGCCTCTGTCCAACCGCGTATAACGCCATTGACCGGAAAGGTCGCAGGTACACCGCGTCCGTAGGAACTGTCAAATTCAGTGCCGTCAATCATAGTACCGCGATAATGGACCTGCACCGTATCAGTGGCTTTCGGCTTTTCGCCTTTGCCGCCCACGATAACTTTGTATAACAGGCCGCTCGGGGTTGATTTCACGCCCTTCTCGGTTTTCTTTTTCGCAAGGAAAGCTTCGCCGCTTTTTTTGTTAGTACCGCCCTTCTGTGACTGTTCCGCGTCCCTTTTGGCCAT
>MGVM01000116.1:194-336 GCA_001800495.1 Elusimicrobia bacterium RIFOXYB2_FULL_48_7 | reverse complement strand
ACTCCGTTATTCTATTTATAACTGATTGAATATGTCAGATAATGCATCTGCCCCGCATCACCCATAAGGCCCACAGCATAATCAATTCTGCTTTTTCCCATATTATAGCTCAAGCCGAATGTTGCAGAATCAAGATCATAAC
>MGVM01000116.1:0-147 GCA_001800495.1 Elusimicrobia bacterium RIFOXYB2_FULL_48_7 | reverse complement strand
TCAGCGCCAAGATTTATTTTTGAAGAGGTATGGCTATCGCTGTATTGAAGGCCGTCTGCATATAAGCTGCTGGTTTTTGATACAGCATAACAAACACCGTATCTATACAAAAAGGGGATTTTTTCTTCTGTATTATTATACTTCAAA
>MGVM01000115.1:7141-10840 GCA_001800495.1 Elusimicrobia bacterium RIFOXYB2_FULL_48_7 | reverse complement strand
GGCGGTTCTGCGATGAAAACGAGCTGAAGAAGGTTATCAAGGATATTAAATCACCCAAAACGAAGCTGGCAGTGATGCAGGATTCACATAAAGCCGTTGCTGAGGATGTCCTTCCGAAGAAAGAGAGCGTGGTTGACGTGATCCGCGTCGCCACTTACGTGAAGGACATAGACAAAGCCATAAAGCTCGCTAACAATGCCACTGACAAGGGTTACGAGGCCACGATAAATTTCATGTCCATTTCCAGGGCGCTGGACCGAGACCTGGACGAAGCCCTGATGCAAATAGAGAAAGAAACAAAGGTCAGCGCTGTTTATATCGTGGATAGTTTCGGCTCGCTTTACAGCGAAGACATGGATTTTTACTATGACAAATTCAAGAAATACCTGAAAAACAAGGAAGTCGGCGTTCACTGCCACAATTCAAAACAGCTGGCTTTTGCTAATACCATCGCGGGAATCATACGCGGCGCAAATTATGTTGACGGAACTCTTTACGGCCTCGGGCGCGGCGCCGGGAACTGCCCCACGGAACTCCTGCTTAGTTTTCTGAAGAACCCGAAGTTTGACATACGCCCTATTCTTGACATCATTAGCAAGGAAATAATGCCGCTTACCAAAACGATCCAGTGGGGCTATTCAATCCCCTACATGGTAGCGGGCGCGTTGAACCGCCATCCCCAGGACGCCATGGATATGATGGACCTTCCCGAAAATGACCCTGCGAAGTATGAGTACCGGAAGTTTTACGAGAAGCTGACGGAAGAAGTGGAGGATTGAGCAAGGTGCGAAACCCCAACCGTCAACAGGTTGGGGCTGAACAGGTGCGAAACCCCAACCGTCAACAGGTTGGGGCTGAGTTCGGTGCAACTGCGCCGATAAATCGGCAACTACTTTTTTCTTGTTAGTTTCCTTACAACCCTTAACACTTTCCTTATCATCCCGATAAAGAAGTTTTCCCTTGTTTCTATCGCCTTGTGGGAGCATACTTCCATGCAGCAGAAACAGCTGATGCATTTATCCCAGTGTATATTCAGTTGTTTGCCTTCCTTGTGAATGGTCTTCGCCGGGCAAATCTCAAAACACTTCATGCACTGTTTACACTTACCCTGCATAATTTTCGGTTTCACCCACAGGTACTTCAATAATACCGCTTTAACGGGTTCCGCCACGTAGTTTATCAGCCCTGATTTCGGCGCAAGGGGATCCTTGACGAGGGCTTGTTTTATTGGAACACCTACTACCGTTATTTTGTTGATGTCCGTTTCTCCCAAGTTCCTTTCCCTGCAGAATTTAATAAGAGGTATTTTCGACGGATTGATGCCGAACAGTTCGTAACCGACGCAGTCCAGCGCCAGGGGGTCGCCGCCCGCAAGCACCAGGTCCATCGGCCTCACCCGACCCAGCTGGGGGCCTTCCCCGTCCATCCCCAGTATCCCGTCTATTATTGTCAGCCGGACTTTAGGCCTGATGATCCTGTAGAGTTCCGCAATAACCTCGGAGAACAGTTCGGTGGAGTGCGCGAATTTGTGGTAATTGACCTTGTTCAGTCCCGGTACCAGTCCAAAAAAGTTTTTCATGCCCAGAGTCAGGGTGGTAAGTTCGTGCGTCTTGAATTTTGGCAGGTTGATTATCCCGTCAACGTCAAACGCGAACTGTGAAAGATAAATGTTTTTTATGGTGGGGTGGTTGATTGGGAATTCTTTAACCGCGTAGTTGGAAAAATTCATCACTTCCACGTTTTCTTCCGCCGACACCTGTTTCAACCCTGTTTTCCGCCAGACATCGTCTATATCCATGAGCGAAGGGCTGTCTCCCAGGATCGGCGTGGCGCCGGAGTGCCTGACCATTCTTACAACCGCCCTGACGAACTCCGGATGGGTGGTGACGGCTTCCTCCGGCGCGTGGGCGCCCAGCAGGTTGGGTTTGACGAGTATCCTTTCCCCCGGTTTGATGAAATTACCAAGCCCGCCGAGAAGTTCCAGATTTTCGCCGATAGCCCGGGAAAGATTGGCGGGATTGTAATCCTTGCAGACGGTTATTGAGACTTTAGGCATATTTTCACCGCTTTAAGCGCGAACAAAGGCAGGTCTTTTATGCGCTTTATTCTCCATGGTTCCTGGATGAACCTGTAAAACCATTCCATCCCAAGCGCCTGCATTAATCTTGGCGCTCTTTTGAGCTTGCCGGATATAACGTCAAAACTTCCGCCTACGCCCATTGCCACTGGTACGTTGAGCCGCCGGAGATTATCGGAAATCCATTTCTCCTGCCTGGGCAGGTCCAACCCTACAAAAAGCACATCAGCGCCGGATTTGCTCACCTGGCTGATAACTTCCTGTTCATCTTCAGGATTGAAAAACCCGTTACGGAAACCCGCTATGATTATACCCGGGTATTTTTTTTTCAGGGTTTCTGCGGCCGCGGCAACTATTTCCTGCCGGCTGCCCAGCAGGAATATTTTCCATTTCTTTGAAACCGATCTTTCACAGATTTTGTGCACCAGGTCTATGCCGGGTTTCCTGTTCGACCCCGTGCCGGTCTTTCCGGCGAGTATCCGCCCTACCACGGCTATGCCGATGGAATCGGGCAGCACGAGGGCGGCGTTGATCATTGATTTTTCAAGGGCAGCATCATCGCAGGCGGAATTGTACATCAGGGAATTAAGTGTGACCACCTGGCTGGGCGTACGGGTTGAAATGAATGATTCTATCTTGGATAGGATTTCTTCCCAGGAGAGTATATCAACGGGGATATTGCCGGCAAAAATACGTGGCATCAGTTAGAGACAGATTCCTCGGGGTTCTTTTCTTCCACCAGCCCCGGGATTTCCTGCTTGTGAAGCCTGATAGAGATAATCTTTGAAATGCCGAACTCTTCCATCGTCACGCCGTAAAGAATGTCAGCAGCTTCCATGGTGCGCTTGTTATGGGTAATCATCAGGAACTGGGAATTTGCTGAGAATTCCTTTATAAGGCCGATGAACCTGGTGACGTTTGATTCATCAAGCGGTGCGTCCACTTCATCAAGGATGCAGATGGGTGAGGGTTTCACCATGAAGAAGGCGAACAGCAGGGCGATGGCCGTGAGGGCTTTTTCCCCGCCGGAAAGCAGGCTGATGCTCTGGAGTTTCTTTCCTTGCGGCTGGGCTATGATGTCAATACCGGATTCCAGTATGTTGTTTTCGTCGCTTAAAATAAGGTCGGATTCACCGCCCTCGAAAAGCTGGCTGAAGAGTTTCTTGAAGTTCTCGCGGACCTTGTCGAAGGTTTCGTGGAAATTCGCCTGTATGGAGGAATTGAGCTTGGTGATCGCCTGGCGCAGGTCTTCCTCCGCCTTTATCAGGTCCTGCTGTTGTTCCAGGAGGAAGTTATAGCGTTTTTCAAGGTCGGTGTATTGTTCCTGCGCAGTCAAGTTGACGGGCCCGATGGACTCAATCCTCCGCCTTAAACGGATGATTTCATCCTGGTCGACTTCAATGTTCAAGTGGGTTTCCAAGGCATCCTTATATTCAATGCCGGATTCCTGCAGCTTGGCCAGGAGGTTGTTCTTCTCGATCTCCTTTGTCTTCTGGGTGACATCCAGCTCATGGGTGCGGTCTGAAATCTTAGAAAGCTCGCTTCTAAGGTTGGCAAGTTTATGCAGTTTTTCTTCCAGCACCAGGTGAATCTCGTTCTGTCTGGTTTTCAACTCCGTCGCT
>MGVM01000115.1:6990-7132 GCA_001800495.1 Elusimicrobia bacterium RIFOXYB2_FULL_48_7 | reverse complement strand
AACTCCTGCCTTGACTCATAAAGCCGGTCTATGTTCTTGGATTCTGTGGCGAACACGTTTTCCTGTTCGGTGATCCTTTCGTCAAGTGACTGTATTTCGTTCGTTGACAGGACATACTGTTCCTGCTGAAGTTTCAGGTTCG
>MGVM01000115.1:4845-6953 GCA_001800495.1 Elusimicrobia bacterium RIFOXYB2_FULL_48_7 | reverse complement strand
CTGCCCCCGGAGCTCGTTTACCAGGAGTTCAAGGCGGGTCATCTCTGTCTGGGTTTCAACCATTGCTTTTTCAAGCGCCTCGAGCTCGTTTTTCAGGGCCGGCGCGTTTTCTTCAAGCTTTTTTTCCTGGTCAGTGAGTTTCTGTATTTCGGAAAGTATAACTTCTTCCTCGATTTTGGTCAGCTCGTACTTTTCTTTTTTGTCTGCAAGTTCCTTCTCGAACGCCCCAAGGGCAAAGCCCGCCTGCTGGAGCTCGTCGTATTTCTGTTTCTGCTGTTCTTCCAGGAGTGTTATTTCATTTTGTTTGGTTTTCAGGGCCTCTTGATTGGCGGTTTCCCTGGTTTTAAGCAAGAGAAGCTGTTCCTCGAGGTTCTTGCATTCAACTTCCGGGTTCGCAAGCTTGCTTTCGTGTATCCCGCCGTGGATCACCGCATCCTGGTAGGCGGTATTGCCTGAAAAATAGGAATTGTTGAAAATAAAGCGGACCAGTTTTTCCCACTTAGGGTCGTAGCCGATGACTGAGCTTACTAATTTTTCAGCCCTGAGCTCGCCTAAAAAGCCTTTTTCCTGCATATCGGGAAGCGATTCAAGTATGATGAATGAAGCGCGCCCTTTTTTCTCCTGTTCAAGGCGCTCGATCACCGCCCTGGCGTCGTTGAGCGTATCGCAGACAAGGTAGTTAAGCTTATCGCCCAGCAGGCTGGAAACAAGCTCTTCGTGCTGGGTATCTATGCTGAGGAAGCTGTTGACGCTGCCCTGTACCCCCTGAAAATTATTTGCCAGAACATAGCGCATGGCACTCAGTTTTGGGTCTTTCTGGCTGATTTCCCTCAGGGCTTCTATTCTCGAGTTCAGTTCGTAATATTTCTCCCTGATGGCGTTCTTTTCAAGCTCAATAGTTTCTATTTCTGCGCGCGCCTGAGAGATATTCCCGGTTATGGCTTCATGTTCCTGCTTGCAGGAATCAAGCCTGGCGCCGAGCTCTCCTTGTTTCTGAGAAAGCGTATCCAGTTCCTTTTCAGCGGAGGTCTTCTCATCTAAAATCTTTTTCAGCTCCTGGGTCTGCACAGAGATGTTGGTTTTGGTGGCAACGGCGTTATTGCTGATGGAGGCAAGCTCGTTGTTGAGATG
Organism: Elusimicrobia bacterium RIFOXYB2_FULL_48_7; assembly: GCA_001800495.1. Classification (GTDB taxonomy): domain Bacteria; phylum Elusimicrobiota; class Endomicrobiia; order CG1-02-37-114; family XYA2-FULL-39-19; genus OXYB2-FULL-48-7. The sequence goes on along the minus strand of MGVM01000115.1, from coordinate 5,822 downwards.
TGTTTTTTTGTCGACCAGCTCAAACACATGGCTATTATGTTTGCTTAGGAGTTGGCTGTTTGAAGTTATTTCCGATTTTATTTTTTCAAATGCGTTTTTCTTTTCCTCGAAGATGCTGTTATGGCTGTTGAAGGTTTCCTCAGCTTTCTGCAGTTCCTCGTTGATAGCGTTTATCTGGTCTTCAAGGGACTTGCGCGTGGTTTCAAAATTGCTGATATTATTTCTCAGCGTCTCCTGTCTCTCCTTGAATTCCTTTACCCGGACCTGGGAGTTTTTCACGCGTTCTTCAAGCTGGGCGATTTCCGTGTCTATCTGGCTCAGGCGTAAATTGTTAGCGGAAAGATCGTTTTCCAGGGATGTTTTTTCAACTTGTATGTTGGCGGTATCAGCTTCAAGCTGGTCCTTGAGCGTATTTTTTTCGATTAGTGAGTTGTTCAACTGCTCAAGGAGCTCAAGAGTGGGCCCTAGTTCAGTGTCAATGGCCGAGATTTTCTGCGTGGTATCGGCTATTTCAAGGGTGTGGAGTTCTTCCCTGTTTTTTTGGTACAACTTAGCTTTTCTCACGGCACTTTCCAGCGAGTTGATCTGTTCTTTTATCACGCCGATGATATCGTTTACGCGGTTCATGTCCTGGTGGACGCGGTCAAGCTTGCGCAGGGTTTCCTCGCGGCGGACCTTGTACTTCGATACGCCTGCCGCTTCCTCGAAAATGGCCCTTCTTTCTTCCGGTTTGGCGTTGGTTATAAGCTCCACCTTGCCCTGTTCAAAAATCGAGTAGCCTTCCCTGCCGACGCCGGTGTCAAGGAACATGTCCCTGATGTCCTTCAGGCGGCACTGCACCTTGTTCAGGTAATATTCGCTTTCCCCGGAACGGAACAATCTCCTGGTGATGGTCACCTCGGTATAATCAATAGGCAGGATGTTGCTTGAATTGTCGAAAGTAAGGGATACTTCGGCCAGGTTGAGAGGGGCTCTTG
>MGVM01000115.1:0-4838 GCA_001800495.1 Elusimicrobia bacterium RIFOXYB2_FULL_48_7 | reverse complement strand
GCCGTTAAAAACTATGCCAAGCATATGCGGTGTGCGCAGGGAACTGGCGCTCTGTTCTCCAAGACACCAACGGATGGCATCCACAACGTTGGATTTGCCGCAGCCATTAGGCCCTACAACCGCTGATAACTGCCTATCGAAGGTTAGTAGTGTTTTGTCCGCGAAGGATTTAAAACCGCATAATTCAACAGCTTTTAGATACATTTTACCCCCCCCAAATACTGAATATTAATGTTCCATTTATTACTATCTTTCGCCATTTAGTATAGTAAAATTACCAAATAGTTGTCAACAGTTAAAAGAAAATAAATATTTTCAGGGTTTGGGGGTAACTTTTGGGGATAGTGTGGATAACTGTGAATTTCAAGGGGTTGCCTTAGCGGATTTGAGGAAAGAGTAAAGGGCTGAAAATGAAAGGATCTCTGCGGCAATCAGCATGGCCCAGGGATAGGATACTGGTGCCTGCTGTCTTGCGATCACCGGTGCATTCCAGAAAAATGAAGCCAGCATCAGGGCTCCGGACAGCAGAAGCAGTGAAATTTGAGCGCCTGTCATCCTGGGTTTGCCGGTTTTTTTACCAACGAACAGGAGTACTTGAGACCATGCGATGATCGTCATTGAAATGATTACCGGCGACAGTACCGGAGATGACCACACGCAGGGAATAAGGAAAAGCACGTCCCAGTCGAGCAGGCTAGAGGGCCAGTTGATCAGGACTTTCAACCAGATATAATAAAAAATGTCCCACACGGCAAAAGCGTAAAGAAAAAATGCCAATCTCTTGAATAACCGGTGCTTGGCAAGCATGGCAAGCGTAAAAAGCACAATTAGCGTCGCTATTTCGCGGTAAATTTCCGTTGCCAGCAGGTTTTGCGGTATGTTTTTCAGCGGGAAGGAGAATCCTTCAGGGTAAATTATCGCTCGCAGGTAGACTACAACTCCGGCTTCAATGTAGCCAAAGGCGGCGGCAAATATGGTGAGGCAGAGTAATTTAAACCTGTTTCTGGGCTTGTCCAATCTTATTTGATTTTCTTTATAGTAACTTTTTTGATGGTAACCGGCGACAAAGGTTTGTCGTTCCTGTCGCGTGAAACGCTTACTATTTTCTGCACGATGTCGTAACCGGAGAGAACTTCGCCGAAAATCGTGTGTTTGCCGTTTAAAAAAGTTGTCGGGACGCAAGTGATGAAGAACTGGCTGCCGTTGGTGTTGGGGCCGGCGTTGGCCATGGCAAGTTTTCCCGGCTTGTCGAAGACAAGAGACGGGACAAATTCGTCCTCGAATTTATAACCAGGGCCGCCGAAACCCGTGCCGAACGGGCATCCTGCCTGGACCATGAAATCGGGAATAACCCGGTGGAAGATCAATCCGTCATAAAAAGGTTTTTTTTCTATCCATTTCTGGTTTTTTTGGTCAAACCATTTCTTTTTTCCCGTGGCAAGGCTGGTGAAATTTTCAACCGTCTTTGGGGTTTCCTTTTCAAAAAGCCTGCAGACGATTGTTCCCATCGATGTGTCGAAAGCTGCGTAGAGTCCTTTTTCCTTGGGCCAGTTTGTTTTGTCGGCTGCAAAGTCGGTTCCGTTCAGCATAATTAGCGCTCCTAGTACAAGTAGAATTTTTTGAAGCATAAGTACCTCCCGTTAAAATCAGTTCTCTTCGTAATTGAAACAGCCGTCGTGCGCTTTTCTTAAATTCTCTGCTGTTATCTTTGGCTTGCGACGCGCTGATTTCAACACCAGCAGTAAAAACATGATGCCAAGCACGTTGGCCAGGGCAAGCAGGGACAGCGAGAAAAAATCGGTGCTTTCGCGTTTAGCTTTTTCTTCTTCGTAAATCTTTTTGCGCATTTCAGGCGTAATGTCTCTCATGGGCACCTTCTTATAGGACGGTTTCGTAAACCCTGTATTTTTTGTAAACTTTTCCGCCCAGCATTTCTGCCGCGCGGCACATCATTATGTTGTCTTCGAGGATCCAGGAAAATTCGCCCTGGGGGTAGCCAAGCCTGATCCCGTTTTTGACTATTTCGTGGTACATAAGGCCTTCAATCCCTTTATTCCTGCAGCTTTTTATAACGCCCATGATCATGACACGTATTTCTTTTATTTTAGTTTTATAATACAGGAACTTCACTATTTCAACGGGGCCCAGCTTGCCGTTCAATTTTTTAAGGACTAAATTGTAATTGGGTACGGCTATCAGCATGCCCACTGGTTTTTCTTTGTCGAAAGCAAGGAATATCAGTTCAGGCACGATCAAAGATTTAAGTTTTTCGCACTGGCCGAAGAATTCCTCTTCGGTCCAGGGCACAAAGCCCCAGTTTTTCTCCCAGGCCTGATTGTAGATCGAGTGTATATTTTTAACTTCGTTGGAATAATCCTTGACGTTTATGTTCCTTACGGTTATATCAGGGTTGTTTTTCCTTACAGATTTGTTTATCCGTTCCAGGCGGGCGACCGGCGCGTCTTTTTTGTCCATGAAATAAGCGTATAAATCCTTCGCTTTTTTCAGCCCGTAGTTATCCATGAGATCGTTATAATACTTCGGGTTGTGGGGCATCATCAAAAACGGCGGTGAGTCAAAACCTTCCAGAAGAAAGCCCATCTCGTCGTTTGTGGATGGCGCGGTAGGGCCCATCATTTTTTCCATGCCTTTTTCTTTGAGCCATTTTGCCACGGTTTTGAGCATATCCCCGGCGATATTTGCGTCGTTGAGGCATTCAAAGAAAGCAAAAAAACCTGTTTTTTCGCCCTGGAATTCTATGTAATTGCGGTCAATTATCCCCGCTATCCTGCCTATAACCTGTCCGTCATCTGATTCCGCCAGGAAGTATTTGCCTTCCGCGTGTTTCCAGAACGGGTTCTTTTTGGGATCCAGAAGCGCCTGCGTGTCGGAAATAAGCTGGGGCACCCAGTTCTTGTCGTCCCGGTAAACCCTCCACGGGAACTTTATGAACTTCATCATGTCAAACTTGGTCTCTACGGTTCTTATGTTCATTTTTTTGAGCAAGGTGCGAAACCCCGAAACTTCAATTCGCCGAAGGCGCGTTTCGGGGCATACCTTATGTCATTTCCTTTATTTCCCAAATCTCCAGAAAAGGTTTTTCATCCATTTCTTGGAGCCGTCTCCTATTTCCTTGGATGTGATCCTTAAATGCTTGAAAATCCTGCTTTTTGGCATTTTATCGGATGCTTTCCTGGGCTTATATGTGCCGCTTATAATCCCCAGGTTCTTGCCTATTTTTGCAAACGCGTTGAGCACCCGGTCCAGGTGCGCGTCCGTGTGGATGGCCATGTAGCTGGTCCTGATGAGAGCCTCGCCTTCCGGCACCGCCGGGCTGATAACAGGGGAACAGAACACGCCTTCATCATAAAGCATGCGCCACATCTGGAAAGCCTTCATGTCATCGCCAACATGGATCGGAATGATCGGCGTTTTACTGTCCTTGGTATTGAAACCAAGAGACTTGAACCCTTCAAGCATTTTATTGGTATTTTCCCAGAGCTTAACTCTTCTTTCCGGCTCGTCCTGGAGTATGTCCAGGGATGCGTCTATGGCCGCCACCTGCGCCGCCGGCAGGCTTGCGGTGAATATCAGCGACCTTGCCGTGTGTTTTATGAAATGTATGACTTCTTCGCGAGCGGCTATGAACCCGCCTATTGAGGCGAGAGATTTTGACGCAGTTACCATAACAATATCTATCTCAGACTCAAGCCCGAAGTGTTCCGCTGTACCCTTTCCATTTTTCCCAAGTACACCGAGGGAATGTGCATCGTCGACCATTACCCGGGCATTATAGATCTTCGCAAGTTTTATGATTTCCGGCAGGTTGCAGATGTCGCCTTCCATGCTGAAAATGCCGTCTATTACTACGAGCTTCGGGGTTTCGCGGAACTTGGAAAGGATCCTTTCCAGGTCGTTCATATTATTGTGGCGGTATCTCAGCATCTGTCCCAAAGAAAGCCGGCAGCCGTCAACTATAGATGCGTGGTCCAACTTGTCCGTGATTACGTATTCCCCTTTTGTTACAAGGCTTGAAATCGCGCCAAGGTTTGAATGGTGGCCGGTGGTGAACAGCAGCGCAGATTCTTTGCCTATGAACCTGGCGAATTTCTTCTCCACTTTTTCATGCAAATCAATGGTCCCGCTCAGGAACCTGGAGCCGGTGCAGCTGGTGCCGTATTTCCTGACCGCATTAATGGAAGCTTCCACCACTTTCGGGTGCTGGGTGAGGCCAAGGTAATTATTTGAACAGCATACTATTTTCTTTTGGCCGTCAATTATCACTTCAGGGCCCTGGGCTGTCTCAATTTTGTGGAAGTAAGGATAGTAGCCGGCCGCCATGACTTCGCGGGCAGTGGTGAATTTAAGGCATTTGTTGAACAAGTCTGACATGTTGACTCCTTATCAATGCTCCTTATTTATGCAGCCATTTGTTGTCGATGTACCAATTATACGTAATTTCCGCTCCGTTTTCAAGCGAAGTGAAATCGAAGCCGAAGTCTCTCTGTGTTTTGGAGGTGTCCCCAAGCCAGTAGCGCTGGATGAACTCGCTTACCTTGTCCCTGTTGAAGGGTGAGGGCTGGTTTTTGAATAGCTTCATTGAAATTTCCGAAATAACCGCGGCGATTGTGACCAGCCAGGAAGGCAGGGTAAAAATCAGGGGTTTTTTCCCGGTAACTTTTCCGATTATGCCGCCTATCTCGTACCAGGAATAAACCCTTTTCTCGGCAAGGAAGTAAATATCTTCCTTAAGTGTTGTTTTTTCTACGACCCTGGAGCAGATTTCTACGAGATCGTTTACAAACAAAAGCTGGACGTAGCTGTGTTTTGTTCCGGAA
>MGVM01000114.1:4593-7077 GCA_001800495.1 Elusimicrobia bacterium RIFOXYB2_FULL_48_7 | reverse complement strand
TAGTGCATGTTGCCCTGTTTTTTGTTCCACCTGTTGAAATCGCCTACGCAGCTCACCGTTTTCAAGTTTTCGGGAGTCCTGAAACTTAACCCCACGTATTTGAAAAACACCACCCGGTTTTTTCCGAATTCCTTGGCCCTGTAAAGCGCTTCATCCGCGCAGGAAATCAGGTCGTCCAGCTTAATTCCGTCTGTTGGAAATTCCGCCACGCCGGCGCTCATGGTGATATTAATCGTTTTGAATTCCTTTTCCACGCGCTGTCGTATCTTTTCCGCGATTTTTTTTGCCATGTTCTTGTCGACTTTGGACAACAGCACCAGGAACTCGTCTCCGCCGTATCTTCCTACGAAATCATTCTTGCGCAATTCGGCCTTGAATATTCCTGCGACCTCCTGCAGCACAAGGTCTCCCGCGGTGTGGCCTTCAGTGTCGTTGTAATTCTTGAAACCGTCCAGGTCAATCATAAGGATCGAGAAAAAATACCCTTCCTGCTTCGAACCCCTGATTTCATCTGAAATCTCCCTGATGATCACCCTGCGGTTGAACACTCCCGTGAGAGGGTCTGTTTCCGCAAGTTTCAATGTCTTTCTGAATTCTGTTTCGTCGATGATTTTCGGCGCGACAATAATATTCTTTATGTTTTCCAGGTAATCCATGGTCGCCACGCGCACGCCAACGTTGCGCTTTAGCATCTCGCTCATCATGTATTTGTGGCTTATTATTTCCTGCCAGAGTTTTTTTGCCTCTGTTTCCGAGAATCGTTCAGAAGCGATATTGTACAGGATATCACTGTAGAAGGTCCCTCGCTTGGCCTCGACGATCTTGTCGATGGTATACTGCAGTTCCTTTGACGAGGGCACATCGCCCGCTATCACGTCAATTATCCTGTAACCCTCAGCTTCAAGTTCTTCTATTGTCTTCTGGTCTTCCATTGGTTATCCTCTTTTCTGCCGCGTGTCTGCAGGCGCCGCGTGGGACTGGTGGGGCTTGAATTTGTAACTCAGGTCCACGATTTTTCCCAGGGCTTCATGCTCTACCTTGAGCAACCGTTCTTTTTCTATGATCTCGTCGGAGAGCGCCTTTACCTGCTTGTTTTTCACGATTATGAATTCCTGCATGTCCAGGAGATCTTTCTCGAGCTTGCCGCCAATCACGTGTATTTCCTTTTCGATTTTCTTCCTTTCCGACTCCATTTTCCCCGCTATCACTTCCTCATCGTTCACGCGGGCGCCCACGGTTACAACTTCCTGCTTGAGGGCTTCCACCTTCTTGGAAAGTATTTCTATTTGCTGCGCCGCGGCGCTTTTATTGCCTTCAAGCGTCTTTCTAAGCGACTCCGCGGTCGCTTTCATTTCTTCAAGGAGTTTTTCCTGGGCCTTACTGCGCCTTTCCAGGTCGTTCTTTAGTTTGTCCTCGCGGATACTAAGCCTGGTTTTTAGCAGGTAGACCTGTTCGTCCCTGACTTTCAACTCATTTTTATAATCCCTGGTTTTTTCCTCTATCTCGCGGTCCAGTTCGTCAATCTGTTTCTGGAGTTTTTCCTGGACTTCTTTTTCCAGGGAAACCCTGTCTTTCCTGAGTTTTGCGTACTTGCCGGTTTTCAGCCTTAATTCCGACTGGAACTGCTCCAGTTCGTCCCTGAGCGATGCTGCCACCTCCGCGCTTGAATCCTTAAGTTTCGCAAGCTGCTGCTTGAGACGTTCGATCTCCGCTTCAAGCTCGCTTTTTTCCGCGGAAAGTTTTTCTTCTTCCTGTACACAGGTCTCCTGGATTTTCTTCTCTTTCTCTTCCGCTTCAAGTGAAAGCATCTTTATCTGTTCTGTCTTGCCAGCCAGCGCATTATTGTACGCTTGTTCCTGCTGCTCCATCTGCTCCCTTAACAGCGCGGCCTGTGTTTCAAGCGATTTTTTTTCTGACAGCAGCTTTTCTATCTGTTGGTTTTCCTTCTCGGTTGCCGATATAGAATGCTTGAGCTGCGAAAACTCCATTTCCAGCTGGCTCTTTACGGCAAAATTCCTTTTTACCGCCTGGTCGTATGATTCGCGCAGGCCTATTATCATTTCCTTGAGGGAATCGTTGTTTTTTCGTATCTCTTCTATTTTCAGGAACCTTTTGTCGCCCGGCATGTCCGGGACGCCACCGATTCGGTTGATCTCTTCTTGTTTCGCGTTCAGCTGTTCCTCAATTCCCTCTGCGTTTATTTTGTACTGGCTGGCCAAGGCGTATATTTCATCCTTGAATTTTATTATTTCCCCGGACAGCGTTTCGACCACTATTCCTTTGTAAGGCGCAGCAAGCGCTAAAATCTCCTGCCTGAACCTGTCCATTTCTGCAGCGTATGCCGCAGCGCCCTGTTTTTCCCTGTCCTCTGCCTGGCTTATTTTCATTTCCAAGACTTCTTTTTCGTGAACCAGGCGCGCGTCGTCATCAATCAGGCGCTGAAGTATTTCTTCGATTTTTCTGTTAATACCTGAAACAAATAAT
>MGVM01000114.1:0-4484 GCA_001800495.1 Elusimicrobia bacterium RIFOXYB2_FULL_48_7 | reverse complement strand
TATCGGAAAGCCCTGCCAGAGAATCCAGTCGTGCATCCAATTGTTTGAATTTTTCACTAAACAGATTATAAGCCGGAGTCTCCGCGGGCAATGGAAACCCGGTAGACGCCGGAGGAGCAGCAGGCGTAGAGTCCGCCGGAGGCGCTGTATGCGCAGAAAAAGATGAAAACGGGTATCGGGCTTTCTTTGCAACCTTCTTGTGATGCTTCCTGCCGGCCGTGTTCTTCCTTAACAGTGAAATATAAAGGAAAACCAGGACCAGAGACCCGCCGCCCAGGAAGATAAAACTAAAGTTTTCCATGTCCGCGTTTTGCCCTCTTTTTTAACGGATTATCTTTTTCTTCGGATATCGTATCAGTTGCCGCTCGCCTTCAAAAGCGATCCAGATGTATTTTTTGTCAACCAGGACCGCGCCAAGCTTCTTGTTCACCAAATTCATCTGATACTGTTCGGAAACGGACATGTCGGAGTTATGCTTGTAAATTACCTTTGTTTCCGCGTCTACCGACCAATAGTTTTTGCCGTCGAACGAAAACCCTATGGGTTTCAGGCACGGGCTTTTTATGCTTTTTTCCGGCAGGAGCTGCGGGCTTTCCATGTCGTGCATGTATATCATTTTTGACACGCTGTCGACAGACCACAGGGTTTTGCCGTCGAAACACAGCGAGCAGGGATTCCCGCCCGGCGAAGGGAAGCTGGCCATTACTGAAAGGGAATCGTCGTACATATGCTTGTTGATTCTCCTGGACCACGCGTCGCAGGTCCAAAGGTAGCTCCTGGCGGAGGAGGCCCCTACCGGAAAAACTGTTTTCATGCCATAGGTTTTTCTTACTGCCAGTTCGCCGCCGTCAATTTGGGCGGCGTATATCTCCTGCTTCAGCCAGTCGCAGAGCCAGATGGTCTTGCCGTCGATCGAAATCCCGGAAATATTCTCCGAGGGCGTTGTAAAAGTCACAACCTTGCCCGCGGGGAATAACTTCGGGATAAAAATAGCAGATATTATGATTATCGCCGCGATGCCGCCTGCGGCAGCGCCATAAAGCAAAGGCTTCAGCGGCAACGTTATGCCTCCTCCCGGCCTCTTCGGCGCCTTGACGCGCCGGATGCCCCTTGATTCATATATTTTGTCTTTCTGCTTTTCTGTCAGCGACAGCTTTGTTTCAAGCTCAAACAGGTTGCGCTGGGCTTCCAGGTAATGCGGGTTGAGCTGGAGAGCGGTCTTGAATTCGTTTGACGCCTCATGGAACAGGCCTTTTTTCGCGTAAGCCCTGCCCAGGCTGTTGTGTATGTCGGCGTAATCGGCGCCCATCTCTATGGCCTTGCGGTATTCCTCTATGGCAATATCCGTCTCGCCGGTGGATTCGAAAACACGCCCGCGGTAATAATGCCTCATGGCCTCATGAGTGATCTCAAGCCTTGGCACCGCTATTCCTCCTCGGTAAAGATAATCGTGAATTTTGTGCCTTTGTTGACCTTGCTTTCGAAATCTATTTTCGCGTTATGCAGCTGCACTATCCAGTAAACCCGGGCAAGCCCGAGCCCTGTATGGTCCTGCTTGGTTGTCATGAACGGGCAGAATATTTTTTCAACCAGGTGCGGCGGAATTCCTTCGCCGGTATCAGCCACCTCGACAATGGTCTTCCTTCCCATGGTTTTTGTTTCTATCGTGATGCTTCCCTTCTGAAATATGGACTCCGAGGCATTGGCCAACAACTCGGAGAGCATCTCCGTGAACAGCGCGGGATCCAGCGGCAGAACCTTCTCCGGGTCCTGGAATTTTGTTTCTATACTTACGGCCTGCGGGAACTTCCCGGAATTTTTATGCAGCACGGCCTCAACGACACTTTTCAGGTTGATTCTCTCCAGTTTCACGCTTTCAAACGTATATTTTGTTTTCGCATCCAGGAAAACGTCTATGACTTCCTTGAATTTTTCTTCGACCACAGCTATTTTTTTCTTCAGAGTTTCATTGGCACCAGAGTCACCGATACACATACCTATGGCTTCCCTGATCATACCCTGCGTGGTCCTGAAATACCGGTTTGCCTCGTTTATGAACTGGCTTACCAGGTCGACGGAATACTTGTTCCATGCGGTCAGGTCGTACTTCTTCAGGACCCGGGAAGCATTTTCAAGCTCCTCCTCCGCCCGGCATTTGCTTTTTTCAAGTTCCGCAGCCCTGTTTTTTAACCTCTCATTAGCCCTGGATATCTCGGAAACCGTTTGTTCAAGGTGTTTTTTTTCGTTCAGGAGACCTTCAATCCTGGCGCCTAACAGCGCTTTTTCCTGTTCTACCAGGGAAATCCTGCCGAGCAACTCTTCTTCCCTTGACTTATCCCGCAACATTGCAGGCGCAGGCGCGTGGCCCGCGGACGCCATCACCTGAGTGTCAACGCCGGCGGAAGTGGCTGCCTTGGCGCCCAGCTTTCCTGTAATGTTCCGGGATTTCTCCTTGAGTTTTGCAACGCGCTCTTTAAGGCTTTCTATATTTTTTTCCATGGCACCTCGGTTACGGTATTACCAGGACCTGTCCGGGGGAAACCTGCCCCCGTTCGATTTTATTTTTATTGGCATCGTATATTTTTTTCCATTGCGAAGAATCGTTATAGTATTTCTGGGCTAACTCCGGCAACGACTCACCTTCCTTTACTGTGTGGGTCTTTGGGCCTGACTGTGCTGCGGCTTCCTGTTCTTCTGGTGCCGGAAGCTTGACGGCCGGTTTTTCGACAGGTTTCGAAGGCTGTTTCCTGTTCTGCTCTTCAAACGACTGCTGTATTTTCTGCGCTTTTAGCTTTTCCTGCAGTTCCTGCATCTGTTTTTCAAGAGTGCGCAGGTATTCACTCTTCTGCGGAGGGGCTGGCTGAAGCGCGCCGGGCACACCGGGCGCGCGCTGGGCTTCCTGGAGCTTGGCGTCAAGCTCGGCTATCCGGTTTTCAAGCGTTTTTATCTGGGTCTCATATTCCTTAACGAGGCGCTGTTTTTCCTCGGCAAAATTCTTCGACAAAGAGAGGTCTTCTTCGGACAATTTCGTGAACCTGTATGTGAGGCTTATCCTGTGGGTGCCGCCTGTTTCCTTCATACCGCCGACTGGAAGGTTTATGGAATAATCAACCTGCGCCTGCTTGAACCTGAACCCGGCTCCGAAAGACAGGCTTGAAAACTGCCTCGAACCGAAACCGTAGCCGGCGCGCGCGGCCAGCATCCCCTTGTAGAACCATTTTTCCGCGCCTGATGTTATTTTGTTTTCGCTGCCGGTCTGGCTGACGCAGAAACCAACATTGAAATTATCTGACGGATAATTATACCTGTAACCAAGCCCGATGTTCAAGGTGACGGGCAGAGGCTCTTTTTCCGCCAGGCCGGTGTCCGGCTGGTTAAGGTTTATGATAGAGGCCCCGGCGAAATAATCCGGGTAAAAATTCCATAATATGCCCGGGTCAATGCTTATGGCGGATTTCGCTGTCAAAGACCCGTTTGCGAACACTTCGTCGGTTGAGGTGTATTCATCCATGCTATAAACCTGCTGCAGCTGTTTCAGGTTCAGCCCCAGCCCAAGCGTATCCGTGATTTTCTTGCTGTAAGACAGCGCGACGGTGTTTTCGCTGTAATAACCGGAAAGCGAAAAACGCTGGATGGCCAGGCCGAAAGCATGCTTCCCCTTCGGGTAAACGCAGCCCAGGTAGCCGTTTGAAAGGCTGCTGCCATCTGTCAGGTTGGTCCACAGCTGGCCAAAATCAGTGGACAGTTCCATGGACCTGGCGAACGACACCCCTCCCGGGTTATAATAGATGCCGTACGCGTCATCTGAAAAAGCCGTGTAGCAGTTCCCCATACCTGCAGGCCGCGCCCCGGCGCCGATATAATCAAAATCGCAATGCGCCGGAATAACGAGCCCGGACAACAAAACCAGAATGAGGATAATATATGATTTTCTCATAAAATTTCCGTAAATCGTTACCTGGCCACGATTACCGTGCCCGAAAAAACCCTGCCGCCGACCTTCAGCTGGTAGATATACACGCCCTTCCTGACCAGTTCGCCGCTGTCGTTTTTGCCGTCCCATTCAAGGTAGTCGCCCTGGGCCGACCTTGGCGCCATCCTGGCCATGAACGCACCGGAAAGGTCGTAAACCTCCCCGGAGACCTGCTCGCCTGTAGTATTAGTGTACCTGAACTTCATTGTTTCGGTGGCATTAGGTCCACTGCCGTTGGGCGTGAATATTTTTTTCGGCTCCATGCTGAACGAGAAACTATTGCCTGAAATATCCCTGAGTATATACCTGCCGGTATGGCTCGCGTTAACGTAGATATTCCCGGTGGCCGGGTCTTCCTGGCCGCCAAGGTTTATATATTCAACACCGTTATGCCAGAACACCGAAGGCCTGCCTGAAAATGCCTGGACTGCCCGCGGGGAACGGAATCCGCTGGCGCTGGCTCCGCCGGCAACGAAATTCAGTACCATCGGCTCACTGAACCTGTAGTTTG
>MGVM01000113.1:7846-8514 GCA_001800495.1 Elusimicrobia bacterium RIFOXYB2_FULL_48_7 | reverse complement strand
AGAATGACCCCGCGCGCCTGGCTGGTGGCGAGGACTGATTTCGCGTTCTGGAAAAGGTATTGTTTTTCAAGGCTTGCGACCTGGGGCTTGTATTTGTCGATTATGTTCTGCAGGGAGGAAGAAAGTGTTTTTAATCTTTCCGGCAACTCAATCCTGGCGCCGGTTTCTATGCAGCCGAAATCCACTATTGCGACATCCTTGTTTTTTTTCTGCTCAATTACCGCCCAACCGCACCTGGCCAGACCGGGGTCTATGCCAAGGACTATCATACACCTGCCTTCTCAAGGATTTCCTTGGGTATGTCAAAGTTGGCGGAAACATTCGTGACGTCGTCGCTGTCTTCTAGATTGTTCATCAGCGATATCATCTGCTCGGCTTCCTTGCCGGTAAGCTTTATGTATGTTTTCGGAAGCAATGTGACCTCGGCGTCCAGCATGGGGATGTTTTTTTTCTCAAAACCCGTCTTTACGGCTTCAAAATTTTCCGGGGTTATGATTATTTCGTAATTGTCCTCGTCTGTCTGCACATCTTCGGCTCCGAGATCAAGGGCAATGGACATGAGTTCGTCTTCGTTGGGGTATTTTGATTTTTCAACCGTGATAGAACCTTTTTTAGAGAACATCCACGCAACACTTCCGCTCTCTCCCATGTTCCCGCCGCTGTTGGAG
>MGVM01000113.1:7673-7815 GCA_001800495.1 Elusimicrobia bacterium RIFOXYB2_FULL_48_7 | reverse complement strand
TTTTATTGTCCGTGGTCACTTCAACGATGATCGCTACGCCTCCCGGGCCGTAACCCTCGTATACCGTTTCTTCGTAGCTTACGCCGGGAAGCTCACCGGTGCCCCTCTGGATGGCTTTCTTGATGTTGTCCTGAGGCATGTT
>MGVM01000113.1:7206-7653 GCA_001800495.1 Elusimicrobia bacterium RIFOXYB2_FULL_48_7 | reverse complement strand
TCGCCTTGCGCAGGCGGGGATTGTTAATCGGGTTGCTGCCGCCTGATTTCGCGGCAACGGCAATTTCCCTGATTATCCTGGTGAAAAGCTTGCCGCGCTTGGCGTCGATCGCGCCTTTTTTATGCTTAATTCCCGCCCATTTAGAATGTCCTGACATTTGAATTACCTCCGAGTAGCGTTAAATTATTTGATATATTACAAAAAATTACTGAGATTAGCAATATTTATTGCCTTAAAGAATTCAACCTTGACTGGGCGTCCTTGTTTGCCGGGTCTATTTCAAGTACTTTTTGAAAAGCGCGGGCGGCGTTTTCACGGTCGTTTTTCTGCATGAAAGCCAGGCCCAGGTTCATCCATGAAGGAAGGCTGCCCGGGCTTACCTTCAATGATTCTCCGTATTCCGCTATCGCCTGGTCAACCTGCCCCAGGGTCAGAAGCGCGTTGGCG
>MGVM01000113.1:0-7089 GCA_001800495.1 Elusimicrobia bacterium RIFOXYB2_FULL_48_7 | reverse complement strand
TTCCAGAAATCCATGTTATCGGGGAAAAAGAAAACCGCTCTTTCAAGCAGTGCGATCGCCCTGTCCGGGTCCTTGTCCACGTTAGACAGGAAAATATTCCCGAGCGCGAAATACGCTTCCTGCGAGATCGGGTTGATATAAAGGGACTGGGTGTAATTGTTCAGCGCTTTGTCCATCTCGCCTCTCTGCGCGTAAACGGTCGCCAGATTGAAGTGGATTTCGTCATAGCCGCAATTCGCTGACAGCGCGTTATAATAAGCCCATATGGCCTTGTCCCTCATGCCCATGCGGGCATAGGAATTCGCCAGTTCGTATTCGCTGTTCACTTCCTTCCAGTAATGGTGGGCCTGTTCCAGGTAGGGGACCGACTGCGTCACGTCGCCCCTTTTTGACATCTTAAAACCGGAAAAGTAGTTTATTTCACCCATGAAAAAATTATACCAGGTATAGATCAGGAAAATAAAAAGAACGATCAAAACCGCGAACACACCCTTCATGAAACTGCTGACCCTGAATTCGGTGATTTTCCTTGTATCATCGAAACCTGTCAGCGTTCCCATGTTCCACCAGTATAAAAACGCGGGGACACAGAACTGCGTTGAAACGTTACCGAAGATATTATCCAGGAACATGCCCGCCGTGCCGCTTAAAATGGCTATTATCAGAAGCTTTTTGCTTTCAAGGTATGTGTTCCTGTAGAGGTTGATGCCGTAAGCGAAAAACGATACCAGGAACCATAAGTAAAACGCCACGCCGAGGGTGCCCGTCTGGGACCAGTATTCCAGTATTTCATTGTGCGCGTTGTTGGCGTGGGTCCTGAAAACGCGGTACAGGTCGTTAAACAGGCTTTTTCCCTGGTAGAAGGGATAGAATAATTCAAACAAACCCCAGCCCTTGCCTATCACAGGGCTGTCCTTTATCATGCCCCAGGCGCAGGACCAGATCATTATCCTCTGGTGCATCGGCCCATAGGACATCTTTGACACGTTTTGGATTTCTGTGATCCTTGAGATGGGAGTTGACCCGCCCGAGCTCTTCGGCCACGCCAGGAAGGTGAGCATGATGACCGCGGCTGCCGCGATGATCCATTTTCTTTCGCGTATATAAATCGACTTGCCCTTTTCTCTTTTATAATTCTTGTATAGAAACACGGAAGTGACAATCATTGCCGTGAACATACCGACCCAGGTGGACCTGGTCATGGTGGCCACGATTGAACAAAAACACAGTTCGATCAGGCCCAGGAATATTATTTTTTTCGCGGAAGATATCTGCGAAATATAGGTCATCAGGAGAAGAGGGAAAAGCACCAGGAGATAGGACGACATAAAATTCGGGTTGCCGAACGTTGACACCGGCCTTCCGCCAAACGGATTCAGCGCCTTGGGCCATACCGGCTCTATGCCCAGGTACTGAAGGACTGCGTAAAAAGAAACAATAAAACCCACGAAGAAAAAGACATTGAGGATCGTTTCAAAGTATTTCTGCCGGTCTTTTTTCTCGCATATCACGGGAATGAGAACCGCGGGGATCCAGTAAACCATCAGGAGGTTGGCCAGGGTGAAAATAAACTTCTTGAAACCTTCCGAAAAAATGCTGGCGTAAAGGTAATTTATCCCGAAATCGGGAAGGTGTTTCCCGTCCTCGATTATCTCCTTCACCAGGTAATGCTGTGGTTTCACATAGGCGATGACCCAGGTAAGTAACGCAAAACCGGTAAAGACAAGCAGAGGCATCTCGATGGGGCTCCACGACCATTTGATCCTGCCTTCCTTAATAGCAGCGGCCAGGTACAGGCCCCAAAGAACCAGTACCGTTACGTTCAGCAGGAATATCTGGAAGTAATACGGGTTGCGTGTCAGGTCTGTAAAAAATATGATCGGGGGGAAAATAAGCAGGAAAAAAATTATATACCTGTAAAGTTTATTCATTTTATTCTGTTACGGTTACTTCGTGCGGGTCATGACTTTCTGAAGGTCTGGATCCTGCGGGTTGATCTGCTGGACTTGCTGCCACATCCTGATGGCTTCCTGGTTCTGGCCTCTTTTATTGTATATCACCGCCAGGTTCTTGAGCGCTGACACATTATCTTTTTTCAGTTCCAGCGCTTTCACATAATATGCTTCCGCGGTTTTCGCGTCGCCCTGCATATATTTCAGGTTGCCCAGGTTTATATAAGTCTCGGCAAACTCGTAATCCCTGCGCTTGCCCCAGTCTTCCCTGTAGAAAGAGTGGTATACGCTTTTGTGTATCTCGCATTCAGGCGGAACGCTTTCGGCAGGCCTTCCTATATTCTTTGAAACCCACTCTTTCTCTTCGTTTCCCTTTGTTGTCAGCGCGTCCTTTGTATATAGGTGCCGCCAGTAGGTTTCCTCGGCTTTTTTTATTTCACCCATCTGTATGTGAACATAAGCGAGGCGGTAATAATTTTGCGCAAAAATGGGGTCGATCTGGTGGTACATTTCAAAACGCCTGATCGCTTCCAGCCAGTACTGCCTGGCTTTTTCCGGCTGGTTGTTTGCCCTGAAAGTCTCGCCCAGCTTCAGGTACAACAGCCCGGCTTGGTGGTGGGATTGAACGTAATTTGGAGCAAGCGACCAGACATCCTTGTATTTGCTCAGCGACCTCTCCGGGTCCACCCTTCCCCTGGTGCCGATATTTATCCCGGTCCAGTCCAGGTCGGATTCACGGTCGCCCCATTCCGGGTGAAGCGCGCGATTCAGGTCCCAGCGGTCGTTGAAAACATTGCCCATGAAATAATGGGCCATTATGAAACCGTAATTCTTCTGCGTGACAATATTGTAATTACTCAGTGCGTCGGACCACTGGCCGTTCTTTGAATGGAATATGGCGATATTATGATGGACGTCAGCTATGAAATAACCCCTGAAAACGCCGTCGAAGGGGACCTTAACTCCGAATAGCGTCGCTCCCGTGATGCCGACTATGGACAGCAATATCGCCAGCGTGCCGGTAAGATAATCGGTTATCAGGAAAATAACTCCCTGTGCTATCCGCCTAGCGGTTTTCGGAATCGGATTTGGCGGAAGCAGGGGCTGTGGGGCTTTCATGGGAAAAGGGTTGTGAACGCTGAAAAGACAGATCAAACCTACCAGCAGCCACATGAAAATACCGGATGATACAAACCTCAGTGAAACGCACATTATATTATGCGCGAGCATGCCGACAAAAGCAGAAATAAACCCGAGCAGGTAATAAGCCCTGGAATCAGTTATTACCTTTGCCGTCTTGGTTTTGGACCCCGCGGGAGGCGGCAGGTCGACCGCTGAAAAAATTCTTAAGTTTCGCAGCCCGGCGGTCAGGCATAGCACAATGACCCATAGAAAAATAGCGAAACCAATTATTCCTTCATCATACCAGACTTCAAGGTACTCATTCTCGGGATGATCAGACTCCGTGTTGTGCTTGGCCTCTATGGAAAATATCTGCGGCCGCCTGAAGGCGGGATATGTGACATAGAATGTTCCAATCCCGGTGCCAAGGATGGGACGCGTATTTATCATTTCCCAACAGGACATCCAGGTATAAACCCTGAACTTGACCGAATCAGTCCTCTTGAGGATCTGGTCGTACACCGCGTATACGCAGATCAGAAGTACCACGGAAACAATCACCGTAACTATTTTTTTAACATTTTTCTTCTGGAGGTGGGCAAAATTAAGAGCGTACAGGATGCAGAACGTTATAAAGCCGCTTGTAAAACCTATCCACGCGCCTTTTGAGGAGGTATTAACCGCGTTAAAAGCGGTCATAAGGAACAAAACCCCGAAAAATGGCTGGCGGGTCTTGAAAAACATGGCCAGGCATATCGGCCCCAATACAACCAGGAAATCGCCGTAGAAATTCGGATTCCCGAAAGTAGAAAAAATCCTTGTGCCAAACGCGCCGCGCCAGATAAACGGGTCAAGCCCTTTTTCCATCATCCCCTGCGGGAAATACCTGGTGTCAAGGAATTGCACTATGCCATAGAAAGTCGCCACGAAACACGCGAAAAACAGCCAGCCGAGCAGGCGCTTTATTTTTTCTTCAGAGTTGAATTCTTTCAATACTAGGAGCGTGATGCCGAAATAAATGGCTTTGCGGGTCAGTTCCATGCCGCTGGCAAACTGAAGGGGCGACCTTAAATGAGACACAACATTTGAAAGCAGGGCTAGCAATATAGGGATGATGATAACGAGGTTTTTCTTGAAATACTCCACGTCATATTCTTCCACAAGCTTGATGAGCCACAGCATCAGTATTAGGGCTCCGCCTATGTGGATCAGCGTGATCTTTATCTGGCAGGAATCGTACGTGCGCAGGTAGAAAGCTACTGAAATCGTGAAATACAGGACGGGAAGGAACTGTTTGATTATCTTGTCTAAGGTTTTGATCATGGTAATTATTTTAAACAAAAAAGCCGGGAATGGGGATCGAACCCACGGCCTACGGTTTACGAAACCGTTGCTCTACCACTGAGCTAACCCGGCAGATAGAGTAGAACAAAATGCCGTAAAAAAAATAAAATGCCGCGGAAGAGAATCGAACTCCCGACGCCAGGTTTTTCAGACCTGCGCTCTACCACTGAGCTACCGCGGCATTTTATTGTTTAAAAGAACAAATTTAATTAGTTTTTCAAAAAAAATTAATACAAATTAATTTTTTTTAGGGAGAATTTTGCTTTTTGCCAGGTTTACCAGGTCTTCGATCTTCCCGCGTCCGTCATCAACCCATCCGTGGCCTTTTTCCTCAAGGTCTTCAGCCAGGACCTTGATCCTCTGGCGTGTTTCCTTTCCCGATCTAGGGGCAAAAAGAATGCCAAGGCATGCGCCTAACAAACCACCCAATAAAAAAACAAGAACCGTTTCACCAGAACTTCTTTCAGACATGACCGTTACCTCCTTTATCTTTTTCTTGTAAATGCGCTTATTACCGTGCCTGCTATGGTGCCGAATATGCCTGAGCTGCTGGAGGCGATGTTGCTCAATGACCGCGTGAATTTTTCAAGATGGTAAAGGACCTTGCCGATCCTTAAAAGTATCAGCCCGATTGTCAGGGCCACAAAAAGATTTGTCAGTGCTATGATGACAACGCATATTACCAGGACTGTACCCATTGTTCCGCTAAGCATTATTTCCTCCTTCTTAACACTTCATGCCACCCGCTTGGAAGGGTATGAAGTGCATTTTTATCCTTCTTTTATTCCTGTTTCAAGGTATTTTTCTATTTTTGCCCTGATTTCTTTTATGCTGAACGGTTTGCCAATGTAATCGTCCGCTCCGAACATCAGGGAATCGTCAATGGTTTTCTTGTCAGCGAACGCCGTGAGCATGATGACCGGCAAACCCGCCATCCCGGGCGTGCGCCTGAGCTCGTGGCACAGCGATATTCCGTCCATGCCCGGCAGGCTGACGTCCAGCAGTACCAGGTCGGGCTTGGTTTTTATTAATACATCTATGAGCCCGTGGCCTTCAGGGACGACTTCTACTTCATATCCCGAATTTTCCAGTTCACCCTTGAGCATTTCCTGAATGCCGATGTCATCATCTACTAAAGCTATGCGTTTTTTTTGCATCAGTGGTTTAACAATATAGTAAATTGGTAATTGAAAATCAAGCCAAATTGACAAACCTGAATGTATATGGTAAATTATTTTAAAATGAGTGTAATTAAATCTTTATATTATTTTACGGCAATCCAGCTGGGAGCGGCGGCCCTGATAACATTCAGCCCCATGCTCCTTCATGCCACAAACGAAGGTAAAGTCCAGCTTTCGATGGCTTCGCCCGACCCGGTAAACGCGGGGGAACAAATCGTATTCAGGACCGCGGTGCACAACCAGGGGAATGTTACATGGGAACACGCCAAATATTATGTTCAGGTTGAAATTTTCAACGAAAACATGAAATATGTCGGAAGGATAAGGAACCCCGCCAGCGATACCGATATAAGGCCCGGGGAAACGGCAACCATTGAGGTGCAGTTTTCCGTGCCCACCAACTACAACGGCCCGCATTTCTACAAAGTTTACCTGATCATGGACAGCCAGTACATAGTCGAATCCGACTATTACCGGTTCGACGTCATAGCGATTTCGCCCGGCACAAAGGAATCGTTTCTCAAGGACTTCAGCGGCAGCATGAGCATTTCGTTCAGGAATACTGACAAAAATAACTGGAACAACCTCACGGCCAGCCTGAACCTGAACAGTATTTCCTACAAATCCGAAAACCCCATGCAGTTTTTCGTGAATACCTACCACACCCTGAAATCAACCGATACAACGAAGATGAGGGATGAAGTATTCAGTTTCTTTTACAGCAAGACCGGCGCCAAGTATTCTTTTGAAATGGGGGATATTTTCCCGAATTTTTCCAAGCTCGGCCTGTCTAACATGAGCATGAGAGGAATGTACTACGAGAGGAGAATGGAAAAAGTCTCCACGGAATTCGTGGCCTCCAGGATCGAGGCGCCTACCGACAACTCGATCGCCTACAGCCCGGTTTATGACCGGTGGCTCACGGGCGCGAAAACAAAATATTTTGTCTCCCCGCGGCTCACGCTCGGCGCGAATTACATCCTGAGTTTCGATAACGCCGGTTCTATCGGCACGCCGCAGACCGGCATTACCCCGGCCCAGAATATCGTCTGGGGCGGCATGATGGGTTACAAGCTCTCTGAGCCGCTCGAACTTGAGACAGAATTCATGGTCAGCGACAATAATTTCGACACAAGTTTTGTCTCCACCTCGGCCGTGCCCGTAACCGATTACGGCTGGAGAACCGGGCTTAACTACAAGCGCTTTAAACTAAATTCCAAAATGTACATACAGGAATCCCGCCCGAATTTCTATTCCTTCGGCGCGCCCGGTGTAAAGAACGACCGCAGGATGTTTGATTTCCAGAACAAGTACGCCATGAACGAGAAAATCGACCTGAACCTGGGTTACAACCAGTGGTCGGACAACCTGGTCCGGGACCCGCTCAGGATTACCAGCACGCAGAAAACCTACAGTTCCAGCGTGGGCTACATGCCGGTGAAGGACGCGTCAAGGGTAATAGGGGGATATTCCTTCAGCGAAAACACCGG
>MGVM01000112.1 GCA_001800495.1 Elusimicrobia bacterium RIFOXYB2_FULL_48_7 | reverse complement strand
TTTCCTTCATCACCGGCAAACTGAAAAAAGGGATGGACGCCTTCGACCTGTTTGAAGCGTGTTTCCCGGCCGGCACGGTATCCGGCGCGCCGAAAATCCGCGCGATGCAGATAATAGCCGAACTTGAGAAAACCCCGCGCGAAACCTACGCCGGTTCGGTGGGTTATTTCTCATACTCCGGCAACATGGACATGGCGATAACCATAAGGACAATTCTCTTCAAGGACAAAACCGCATACGTTCAGGCGGGGGCGGGAATAGTGGCTGATTCCAACCCTGAAAAAGAATATACCGAAACGCTGAATAAGGCAGGCGCGCTGTTTTCAGCGATTACTCTGGCGCAAGAGGCGATATGATACTGGTAATAGACAATTACGATTCCTTCACCTACAACCTGGTGCAGTACCTGGGAGAGATTGTTGCCGGCAGGCAAGCCATCCAGGTTTATCGCAATAACAAAATAACTATTGGGCAGATAGAAAAGCTCAAACCAACCTGTATCATAGTTTCTCCCGGGCCGTGCACGCCCAAAGAAGCGGGCATATCTGTGGATGTAATAAAAGCTTTCGCGGGCAGAATCCCGATACTCGGCGTGTGCCTGGGGCACCAGTCCATAGTGTACGCTTTCGGCGGAAAGATAATCAGGGCCAAAAAGCTGATGCACGGCAAGACATCAAAAATCTACCACGACAAAAAGACCATATTCAAGTCCCTGCGGGACCCTTTTGAAGCCACGCGCTACCACTCGCTTCTGGCTGAAAAGAAATCGCTTCCGAAAATATTTACTGTGTCCGCCTGGACAAAGGACGGCGAGATAATGGGCGTCAGGAGCAAGGCGCACAAATGCCCGGTTGAAGGCGTGCAGTTCCACCCGGAATCGATCCTGACGGTGGAAGGAAAGAAACTCTTAAAGAATTTTTTAGAATTAAAGTAGTTGCCGACATGGTTATGTAGTTGCCCATTTATGGGCTGTGTTGTTGTTAATAATTTATCGGCGAAATATTAAAGGGTACCCAAATGATCAAAGAAGCCATCTCCAAAGCCGTTATCGGCAAAAACTTAACCGAAAAAGAAGCCAGCGAAGTAATGACCGAAATAATGTCCGGACAGGCCACCGAAGCGCAGATAGGTGCCTACATAACCGCGCTCCGGATGAAAGGCGAAACCATAGATGAAATCACCGGCTCCGCCAGGATAATGCGGCAGTTCGCTTCGCCGTTCGTGTCCAAGGTGCCAAAATCAGAAAGAATAGTGGATACCTGCGGCACTGGCGGGGATTCAAGCAAAACCTTCAATATCTCCACCGTCACCGCGTTTGTAGCTGCCGGAGCGGGCGCCTATGTGGCAAAACACGGGAACAGGTCGGTTACATCCGCTTGCGGAAGCGCCGATCTCATGGAATCGCTTGGAGTAAAGCTGGAACTTACCCAGGACCAGGCGCAGGACTGTCTGAGCGAAGTCGGGATTGTGTTCCTCTTCGCCCCGGCGTGGCACAAAGCCATGAAATTCGCCATCGGCCCGCGCAAGCAGATAGGCATCAGGACCATATTCAACATACTCGGGCCGCTTTCAAACCCGGCAGGCGCGTCAGCCCAGGTTTTGGGCGTCTACGCCCCGGACCTCTGCGAGCCGCTTGCCTACGCGCTTAAGAACATGGGCACCAAACACGCGTTTATTTTCCATTCAGCCGACTCCCTGGATGAAATATCAATATCCGATGAAACAAGGATATACGAATTATCCGGCAGCAAGGTGCGCAGCTACACAATCCGGCCGGAGGACTTCGGCATCGAAAGGTCGGAACTCAAAGATCTGCTCGGCGGGGATGTGCAGGAAAACACTAAAATACTCTTTGATGTGCTTTCAGGGATCCAGGGCGCCAAGCGGGATGTGGTTGTGCTCAACGCGGCCGCAGCGCTGGTATCCGCCGGCAAAGCCAAGGACATAAAAGACGGTATCAAGCAGGCGCAGAAATCAATTGACTCAGGCAAAGCCCTGAAGAAGGTAGAAGACTTGAAGAAATTCACCAACAAGTGATTTCTTTGCTGTCCACAAACTTGTAGCCGCTGGCTTTAGCCGGCGAATAATGTAGTTGCCGATTTATCGGCGGTTTTTTCAAGACGGTTATCTCCCATTATGAATGGCTTCCTCCAACAAATACTCTCCGAGAAACAAGAACAAATAGAAAAGAAGAAAATCCGTTCACCCATCCAGCAGCTGCAGGAAATGCTCAAAAAAGTCCCTCCTGCAAGAAACTTCACCGAAGCTATCACCAGGAAAGACAGGTTCAACATAATAGGCGAAATAAAACGAGCTTCGCCATCGGCAGGCATTATCAGGACTATTTACGAGGCGGGCAAGCTGGCTAAAGAGCTCTCTGACGCAGGGGTTGCGGCCATCTCCGTGCTCACAGAGGAAAAACACTTCCACGGCGACCTATTCCACTTGATAAGGGTTTATGACAATGTCAGCGTGCCAATACTGCGCAAGGACTTCGTAATTGACGAATACCAGATCCTTGAAGCCAGAGCATACTTCGCCGACGCTGTCCTGCTGATAGCCGAGCTTCTCACCCAGGAACAGCTCTCAAGTTTCGTCTCTTCTTGCAAAACCATCGGCATAACCCCGCTGGTGGAACTCCACAATGAATCTGAAATCGACAAGGTACTCAAGGCGAACCCTGACATCATAGGCATCAACAACAGGAACTTGGATGATTTCACTGTTAACATCAATACCACGCTCAAAATAAAGAAGCAGCTGCCGGAAGGCAAGATAATTGTTGCTGAAAGCGGCATTAAAACAAAATACGACATATTCAAGCTGAAGGAAGCCGGCATCAACGCGGCGCTGATAGGGGAAACCCTGATGCGCTCCGAAAACATCAAAAGCAAAATGATTGAATTATCTGTATAACTTTTATAGCCCCATACGCTTCTAAGCGCGTGTCATGGGGCACGAGAGAGGTAACTGTGACCAAAGTAAAAATCTGCGGCATCACAAACTTCCAGGACGCCTCCGAGGCCTGCATGCTGGGCGCGGACTTCCTAGGCTTCAACTTCTACAAAAACAGTAAAAGAAAAGTATCCCTGAAGATGGCTGCTGATATCATATCCAAACTGCCTCCGGTCTTCTCCCCGGTGGGCATCTTTGTTGACGAAGAGATGGCTGTAATTGCCCAGACAGCCAAAAAATGCAACCTAAAGCTTGTTCAGCTTCACGGAAGGGAAACCCCTGAATATTGCACTGAACTTGTGGCAAAGCTCCAGCCGCTTGGCGTAAAAATAATAAAAGCGTTCAGGGTAAAAGGCGAAGGCACGCTGGGATACATAGCCCGCTTCAAGGACATTGCTGATTATTTCCTGCTGGACGCCTACGTAGAAGGGGAACCCGGCGGTACCGGAGTAGCAATGAATACCCCGCTTCCTCAAACTGTAGAAGATGCTCAGCCGGCTGCCGAAAACGCGGCAGAAAACCCGCAAGACGTATCCCAGGATGCGCTTGAATTGCAGGACAATACCTCATCCGAAGAGACAGAAACCGGCGTAAAGCCCGCCGTCTCCGGATGGGACATAGCCATCGAAGCCAAAAGATACAACAAACCCATATTTCTTGCCGGCGGCCTCACTCCTGAAAACGTTGAAGAAGCCATAGAGAAAGTCCTGCCCTTTGCCGTTGACGTAGCAAGCGGGGTAGAACGTCTCCGACGCCGCAAGGACTACGAAAAAGTCAAGAAATTCATCACTTCTTCAAAGGCATTTTAATATGAACTTCAGACTACATTTTGACACGAAAGTACACCAAGCCTAAAACAAAGAAAGACGAGACAACCGAGTAAACATTCCGAATAGAAACCTTGACCGCTTGACCGGTCAAGGATATTTAAAGAAAGTAACCCGAAAATATCAGAATTGTGTGGGAAGTAAAAAGAGAATGAATATGAACAAGGACTTTTTTAGTAAAGTAAAATACCATAAAAGCGCTAGCTCGCCGGAGAAACTTGGCGATTCACTGGCGGAAGTTGCTTTTGTAGGCAGGTCAAATGCGGGCAAGAGCTCTCTATTAAACGCTATTTGCGGCGATAGCGATCTAGCAAGGGTTTCAAAAGTGCCCGGGAGAACGCGTACGATTAATGTATTCTCGGTAAAAGACGGCAAATGGATTATTGACCTGCCGGGATATGGTTTTGCGGCTTTTGTTTCCAAAAAGGAACAAAATGACTGGAAGAACATGCTTCAGCTTTATCTTTCCGGCCGGCCTTCGCTGAAAACTGTTTTTGTTTTAGTGGATGCGAGTATATCCGCTACCAAGATCGACTGTGAAATGCTGATGTGGTTAGACAGCATAGGTATGCCCTATTACGTGGCAGCGAACAAAATTGACAAGATAGCTCAACCGAACTTTTCCGGGCAATGCCGGAAACTGGCTGAAGGCCTGAAATGCGCTCCGGAGAACATTGGCTGGGTAAGCGCGAAAAAAGGCACAGGTATACCGGAACTGCGGGAGATTTTGTCCGGCCTGCTTGAATTGAATTCCGTAACCCTGCCGTAATAAATCAACATTTCTATCACAAACAATGAAGTTTTCAAAAAGTTGTTAAAACCCTCAATTATCCTCAATAAAATTCTTTACAATCCCTTCTGATTTTTGTATTATTATTGAATATGAATCCCAACAAAAAAGGGTATTTCGGGAAGTTTGGCGGCAGGTTCGTGCCTGAAACCCTGATGAACGCTATAGAAGAGCTTACGGACACATATTTCCGCATGAGGAAGGACAAAAAGTTCAACCAGAAACTGTCCGGTTACCTCAAGGATTTTGTAGGCAGGCCCACCCCGTTATATTTCGCCCAGAATTTTACCAATCTGCTAAAAGGCCCAAAAATTTACTTCAAACGCGAAGATTTATGCCATACCGGCTCACATAAAATAAACAATACTATTGGACAGGTTCTTCTGGCTAAAGAAATAGGCAAAACACGGATCATAGCTGAAACTGGCGCAGGCCAACACGGAGTGGCTACCGCAACGGCGGCTGCGCTCTTTGGGTTGAAATGCGAAGTTTATATGGGCGAGGAAGACATCAAGCGCCAGTCAGTGAATGTTGAACGGATGAAACTGCTGGGGACAAAAGTTGTGCCGGTGTCTTCAGGAACGAAAACCCTGAAAGACGCCATAAATGAAGCCATGCGCGACTGGGTGGCTAATGTCGAAGATACT
Source organism: Elusimicrobia bacterium RIFOXYB2_FULL_48_7 (assembly GCA_001800495.1). Taxonomy (GTDB): domain Bacteria; phylum Elusimicrobiota; class Endomicrobiia; order CG1-02-37-114; family XYA2-FULL-39-19; genus OXYB2-FULL-48-7. The sequence continues at coordinate 2,018 of MGVM01000112.1, read as the reverse complement.
TTTTATGTTATCGGGTCGGCCATAGGGCCGCATCCGTACCCGCTTATGGTTAGGAATTTCCAAAGCGTGATAGGGAAGGAAGTAAGGAAGCAGTTATTAAGCGTTGAAGGGCGCCTGCCGGATTGCCTGGTCGCCTGTGTCGGCGGGGGGTCAAACTCTATCGGGCTGTTCTCTACGTTTTATAATGATAAAAAAGTTAAATTCATCGGTGTTGAAGCCGGCGGGTTCGGTCTGAATACGCCTAAGCATTCATCAACGCTCGGTGCCGGTTCGGTAGGCATACTTCATGGCACAAAAACTTATATTCTGCAGGACAAACACGGACAGATATTGCCCACTCATTCGATTTCAGCCGGTTTGGATTATCCCGGCGTAGGTCCGGAGCATTCTTTTTACAAGGAAAGCGGCAGGGCGCAGTACGTTTCAGTGACTGACAAGGAAGTTTTGAAAGCATTTCACCTGTTTTCGGAAATTGAAGGCATTATCCCGGCTCTTGAGTCCACCCACGCCATTGCATATATGATGAAGAACGCGAAAAAGTTCAAAAAGAGCGATGTGGTTGTAGTCGGATTGTCCGGGCGGGGGGATAAGGATTCGGGGATTGTGGAAGAAAATGAATAGATTAGAAAAAAAACTGAAGAAGCTTAAGGCAACCGGAAGAAAAGCGCTGATTTCATATATCACCGCGGGTTACCCGAATATCGGCTCAACCAAAAAGATAGTGTCCTGCCTTGAGTCAAGCGGCACGGACATTATTGAGCTGGGACTGCCTTTCTCCGACCCCATTGCTGATGGGCCCGTTATCCAGCATTCATCCCATAAGGCCCTGGAAAGAGGGATGACGCCGCAGATAATACTGCAAATAATCTCCAGGATCAGGAAAACAAGCCAGATACCGTTAATAATAATGACATACCTGAACCCTGTTTACCGCTACGGCGTAGAAAGGTTTTTCGCTGATGCATCTAAAGCGGGATTAGATGGCATGATAATACCCGACATCACGCCGGAAGAAGGCCGGGTGATTATCAATCTGTCAAAAAAATACAATATATCCGTGATATTTCTTATAACACCGACAACAGTGAAAAGCAGGCAGGGATTTATACTGGAAAAAAGCCGCGGGTTTGTTTACGTGGTTTCAATCACGGGCGTCACGGGTCCAAGAAAGGAATTCCATCCGTCAATAATACAATTCCTGAAGGAAATAAGAAGAAAAACCAAAAAACCGCTCATGCTGGGGTTCGGCATATCGCACCCTCAGCAGTTAAAGAAAGTAAAAAACCTGGTTGACGGTGTTATTATAGGTTCCGCTATTGTCAAGATAACGGGAAAACCAACGCAGTCCGCCATTAACGAAGCCTTAAAAAGATTCTTGAAGCCTTTCCGCGCTGAATTAGACAGGAGGACAAATGGCAATTGAACAGGAAATAAAAACACCCGCTCCCGAAGTGCCCACGCCGGTGGCAGTCCACGACGGTTTGTGGACCAAATGCAGGAAATGCGAAGTGATAATTTACGCCAAGGAACTTGAAAAAAACGCGTATGTCTGCCCGAAATGCGGATATTACTTCAGGATGAGCGCTTATGAAAGGATAGATTTGCTATGTGAACCGAAATCTTTCAAGGAACTCGACGCTTCCATGAGGTCGGTTGACGTGCTGAATTTCCCGGATTATGCCCGCAAGCTTGAGGCCTCCAGGAAAAAGCTTAAAATGAACGAGGCCCTTGTAAGCGGCGAAGGGCAGATGGGCCCGCATAAGATCGTTATTTGCGTGCTGGACTTCAGTTTCCGCGGCGGCAGTATGGGTTCGGTGGTGGGAGAAAAGATAACCCGCGCTGTTGAATATGCCATTAAGAAGAAACTGCCGGTCATAATCGCGTCGGCAAGCGGCGGCGCCAGGATGGAAGAGAGCATTTTCTCGCTTATGCAGATGGCGAAGACTTCCGCGGCGCTCGCGCTGTTGAGTAAGGCGGGCTTGCCGTTCATTTCCGTGCTGGTCGACCCCACCACGGGC
>MGVM01000111.1:390-7629 GCA_001800495.1 Elusimicrobia bacterium RIFOXYB2_FULL_48_7 | reverse complement strand
CAGCTCGGAAGCAACGATACCTGGGAAAGCACCACAGTGTTCAAGTCAAATTACCAGGGAATTATTAACAAGGTGATCGCGGCCGGGCATACCCTGATACTTGCGCCGGCGCCTATGGCGCTTATAGGAAGCTCCAGGGATTTAAGCGGCAAGCTTCCGCTTTTTTACCAGGTAGTGCTGGATTTGACCCAGGAAAACAATCTTATCTGCAACGGGCCGGATTTGTACCACTGGTTCCTGGTTCACCAGGAGCAATTTGCCGATGACGTCCATCCGAATACCGCCGGAGCCTTGGCGATGAACCGCCTGTGGGCTGATGCCATGGGCCCGCTTTATATCGGAGTGGACACCAGCTCACCTGTCGCTCCGGGCGTAGTGCGTGACGGCGCGACAAGCGGGGTGGATATTGCTTCAACAATGTCTAACAATACGCTTTCAGCAAACTGGACAGCCGGCAGCGACCCCGAAACGGGAATCACGGGATACCGCTATGCCATAGGCACTTCGGCCGGCGGCACGAATACCTGCAGCTGGACAGTGCTCGGCAATGTTTTAACTGTAACCAGGAACTCTTTGTCGCTTTCTGCGGGCACCACGTATTATTTCACCGTAAGATCAATAAACGGGAACAATCTTGTAAGCGCAGCGGCAATAAATTCAAACGGGCAGTACGTGGTCGCGCTTGATACAAATGACTATTCGCCTCCGTCAAATATCACGGCGGTAAGGGATGGCACCGGAGCCTTCGACTGGACCTTTACCTATTCCAGCGTGACACTCAGCGCCAACTGGGATTCTTCCACCGATCCCCAGAGCGGGATAGCCAAGTACTGGTACGCTATCGGCACCCAGCAAAGCGGGGCAGTCGCCTCAAACACCGTGCCCTGGACGGACAACGGACAAACAACAATGGTTAACGCGTCCGGTTTGAGTTTGACCGCCGGGGTGACCTATTACGTCAGTGTGAAAGCGCAAAACGGAATCGGCATGCAGAGTTCAACCACAACTTCAAACGGCCAATATGTATCCATGTTGTTTTCTGATACAACACCTCCGGTAATATCGCTGGTGTCTGCGCAAAACATAATCATAAATGGTGCGACAATAATCTGGACAACCAACGAAGGTTCAACCAGTCAGGTGGAATACGGCAGGACAGGAGGCTACGGAAAACAGACAATAGAAGACTCAGTGCTCAATACAGCCCATTCCGCAATATTAGCGGATTTACTTCCGGATTCTTTATATCATTTCAGGGTTATCAGTCATGATGCGGCCGGGAATGAAAGCATTTCCGCGGATTATACCTTCACGACCCTTTCAAATATATCGCCGATAGACCCAAGCATATACGCCTACCCGAACCCCTACACCTTTTCCTATGGCAACTATGTAAGATTCAGGATGCACGACGCCCAGGGGTTTAACGTGGAAGTTTACGCGCCAAATGGCCAGTTAATTAAAAGGCTTACGGGAGTAACAAATGAAATAAGCTGGGATACGAAGGACAGCAACGGGGTAAGGACCACGGAGAATGTGTGTTACGCCAAATTGATCAATCCCGGCGTAGAAGAAAAAAACATTTTTTTATTGCTGAATGTAACTTATTATATACAGGCTATAACAAAAGTCATACCGGCCTTTCCTCCGGGGAACTACAGCATTGCAGTTGTTGATGAAAATGGAGAATTAACCGGGCAAACCGTGACATTGAAGATCGTCACGGAAGGGAACATGAAGAATTTCTACCCTAATCCCGGCAAACCCACAACCTCTAACCCTTCCAGGTTCATAATGAACGACAACGCCGGCGGGGAAGTGAATATCTACACGCTCAGCGGCCGGCTTGTAAAGAAACTAACCGTTGCGCCGGGTTCGGGTTCAGCGCCATGGGACGGCACGAATACGGATGGCGAAAAAGCCCGCCAGGGAATATATATCTACAGAATCACCTCTAACGCAGGCGGCGCCCTCACCGGCAAGCTTGCGCTCACAAGGTGAGTGCTGGCGCAGTCCTCCTGCCGTGTAGGGAGGGCAAACTCGCACTAACAAAGTAGTTGCCGATTTATCGGCTGTTCTTAATTGCCCATCTTTTAAAAATTCCCCCTTGTTTTCAGCCCGAATTCATGATATATATATAGTATGTTGCGAAGGTGAACCAAGGGGAATAAAGCATGAAATTGAAGCGGCAGATTATCCCGGCATTTTTATTACTTGGCGTTTTTTTTCTGGTTCCGGCAAGGGAAGCGAAGTGCGGCTTTTTGGATGATTTCGAGCCCGAAAAGAAAAAAGTCAATGTTTTTGCCAATATCTCCCTGGGGCAGCGGCAGGAAATACTCAAGCATTACCGGAGAATGCTGGAAGAAGGCAGTGAACATTTCCCCGGTTGGAGAGCCAGCCCTTTGCAGGAATCTGTGCCTGAAATGAAGCTGGAATTGGGATGCGGATACAAAAACAACGCTTTCATGATGAGTTTCGGGAAGCTCGACGGCAATAAATCAGTTTTCACTTACAACGGGCGGTACGATGGTTACGACCATATTTCAACCCAGCATATCCAGGGAACTTTCAGGTATTATATGAAGAAAGGGCGCTGGAATGAAGGACAGGTGAAAAATAAATTCTACCCTTACGTAGAAGCCGGAGTTGATAGTTATAATATTTCATGCGAATGGGAGTCCGAGCATATAGCATGGATTTTAGTGGACAGGAATTCCGGCGCAGTATTGGACAGAAAAAACAGGCTTACAGCGCATTCCAGCTTTGTGGGAGCGCATTCGGGAGTAGGGTTTGAATGGCTGGTACGAAAACGCGTGTTTATCGGCATAAGATTGTTGTATTCATACGCGTATTCCGAAACAATGACGACAGATGATTTCTCTACAGGTTCAGGTCAAACAGCTTATTGGTGGCGGCGCACCAATGATTACATAATGCGGGTGGACTTAAGCGGCGCGACAGTGCTTAGCCAAATCGGCATAATCTGGTAACCAGCGGCCGGAAGAATAGTGATCACGCATTGAGGTGGTTATGCAAAATGAGACGCTGAAAGTCATCAAGGGCTTGTTAAGGAAATCCAAAATGGTAATACGCGGTAATTTCAGCCTCATACCATGCCTTATAGTTTTATTGCTAAACTCCGCACTATTTGCGCTTCCAACTCCGGTTTGTTATTTTGATTTCAATGAAGGTGCAGGATTGACCGTTTATGATCAAAGCGGTAGTAGTAATGACGGAACAGTGTGCGGCGCCGAATGGGTGGATGGACGTTTTGGCAAAGCATTAGACTTTGACGGTACAAGCGACTATATAAGTATCTTGCAAAGTGCTTCCCTGGATATCTATGATTCGATTACATTAGAAGCATGGTTCAAGACTTCGACGCAAAATGGCGTTATCCTGACAAAATATTCTCCGGGCAATAATACCGGCCAGGAGGGCGGATATAGTATTGCCATAAGAAGCGGGAAAGTTTCTCTGGCATTGGCAAAGCAAGTGTATTTTGTTGATTACGTCGGGACAAATACGGTTTCAACTGGTACATTTCATCATATAGCTGGGACCTATGATGGGGTTTCAAATACGTTAAAGATTTATTTGGATGGTAACCTGGAAATTACAAATACTTTTGCTTTTGATATTCTTGGCCCTAATACGCTTGACGTGCAAATTGGCAATGTCATCAACCCGGCTATTACCCAAGACGGCCGGCCGCCTTTTAAAGGAATAATTGATGAAGTAAAAGTATATAATTGCGTGCTTACACAGGCAGAAATTCAAGAAGATATGGTTCCGGCCTACAGTATTAAAGGATATGTAAGAGATAATTCAAGTACGCCTGTAAGCGGGATAGAAATGAATCTTACCGGCGATGTGCAAAAATCAACTGTTACAACAACCAGCGGTTTTTATCAATTTCTCAATTTAGCGGGAAACGGTAACTATTTAGTAACCCCAGAAAGCGACGATTATTCATTTGTACCGGTAAATGCAAATTATTCCGTTATAGATACAAATAAAGAGAACCAGAATTTTATAGCAATACCGAAAATCTCAACTGACACAACCGGTCCGGTATTTTCAAGCATAGCCGCGTCAAACATATCGTATTCCGGGTCCACCATAACGTGGATCACCAATGAACCTGCTACAAGCCAGGTGGAATACGGCCCTTCGTCGGGATACGGAACCCTTACAACCGAGGACCTTGCATTAACCATCACCCACAACGTCGCCCTTGAAAACCTGTTGCAGGATTCCACTTACCACTACAGAGTTGCAGGCAGGGACGCAAGCAATAATCCAAGTACATCGTCCGATTACACCTTCTCAACTTCACCCCAGCCCGTTGTAGCTCCCGGAATTATTTCAATCACCCATCCCCAGCAAAACGTGGAATATGCCAACTCAACCGCCAGGTTCACATTTTCGGTAGCGGGTTCAACGCCCTCGGACATAGCCGGTTATTACTACCTGGTTGACGGCAGCCTTGTCACGCAGGTAACACCGGCAAACGGGACATTTGCCACCTGGGAAGACATAACCATTTCCGGCCTGTCGGACGGGATCAGGTACATCCATGTCATCGCGAAAGGCAGCAACAACACTTTATCAGCCGCCTCGCACTACAGATTCATAGTCCACCTGGCCATAGATTCATCTCAGGATTCGGAAGTCACCTACAGCAATGGCACCACTATCAATATCCCTGCCGGCGCGGTCTCATCTAACACCACCATAGAAATAAAGGTGCCTGAAATATCCGGCCTTCCGCAGACCGGGGACATACAGATAAAAGCGAGCAACATTGTCCTGCAGATAACTCTGGCTGACGGCACTAGGAATTTTGCAAAGGATATAACTATAAAAGTTCCTTATACTGCCGCTCAAATACAGGGATTAGCCGAGAACAAGCTGAAATTGTGTTACTGGAGCGAGAGCGCCCTGGAATGGGTTGTGATTCCCAACTCATCAGTAGATACCGCAAACAAATTCGTGACCGCGAACGTCAACCACCTCACAATCTTCAGGATAATAGAATATTCACAGGTTACCGACAAAACCATCGCCTACCCGAACCCCTGCAGGGCATCCCTTGGCCAAAGCGTGAATTTCGTAGGAAATAACGTGCCGCTCTCAATAATAAAGATCTATACCGTGAGCGGGAGAATAGCAAGGACGCTCAATGAGGCCGCCGGAAGCAATTTTATCAACTGGGACACAACCAATGATAGCGGCCAAAGAGTGTCCAGCGGATTGTATATTTACAAGATTTCCGGCCCTGCGGGAAAATCCAGCGGCAAACTGGTGATCACCAGGTAATTGGTAATCAATTCTATAATGATGAATTTATAGAAAACATGAAAAAAACAATTACAATACTTTGTATCGTAATGGGATTAATAATCCTGTCTTGTCCGGTTAATTCTTATCCGACAGTTATCTGGAGCGATGATTTCGAGTGGACAAATTCGACGGGCGCATGGGATTCTATCAGCGCTAGCGGGGCGTCAGCAAATGTTACCCTGGAATCCTCTTCAAACCAGTCAAGATTCGGAGGCAAGAGCCTGAGTATAGCGGACAAAGCAACTACTTCTGCGACAAAAGTATTGGTTAAGAATTTCACGCCAGCACAGTCTGACATGTACATTCGCTTTTATATTTTTCACCCTTCATCTTATACAAGCACCGGCTCAACAGTTTTTGCAAGATTGTATTCGGGCTCAAGAAGGTATTATATGTGGGGATTTTCTTCGGCGGATTACAGGCCAAGGCATCAAGGTGATGTTGATTGGACAACAGCCTCGTGGCAGAGCGCGAATCCTGCATCCGGGGCTTGGCATTGCGTGGAATTTCACGCCACGGCTCCCAACAGCGCAACAACAACCTTCGATCTGTGGCTTAATGGCGTTGCCAGAGGTTCAAGTGCGCGTCTTACAGATAATTTCAGCGATGGCACGGGTACCTGGGATAAACTTGAATTTGGATTTGTTGGAAATGCCGCCGCATCAAATACTGATACCGAGGAATACTTCCTGGATAGCCTGGTAGTAGCAGACTCCTATTTTGGCACCGGAAGCCTGGGGCCGGTTGTTTCTTCTACGCCATCGGCCCCAGGCGCAGTTTATGACGGCCCGGCTCCAGGCGTGGAATTTTCATCCGCGGCGTCGGCATCATCGCTTTCGGCCAACTGGGATGTGGCAGTAGATACAATAAACGGAATATCCGGCTATTCGTATGCGGTTGGCACAACAGTAGGCGATACAGACATAAGAGGATGGCAGAGTAACGGTTTAAACAGGGTGGTAACCGCAACCGGGACTTTTGTAGAGGGAACTACATATTATTTCAGCGTCAAAGCGTCAAACTGGCTTGGTTCAATCGGCCCCGCGGCAAATTCAAACGGGGCTGTAGTGATAAGCACGGCGGATGTCACGCCGCCGAACCCGCCGGGCATTGTGCGCGACGGCTCGACGAGCGGGGTGGACATCGCTTCAACAATGTCCAACAATACGCTTTCAGCCAACTGGACTGCCGGCAGCGATCCGGAAACAGGGATCTCGGGATACCGCTACGGCATCGGCACAACGGCCGGCGGCACTAATACCTATAGCTGGACAAATATCGGGAATGTGCTTACGGTTACAAGGAGCGGATTGGCGCTTGTTGCCGGCACTACGTATTATTTCACCGTTAAATCAGTAAATGGAGCCGGGCTGGTGAGTACTTCGGCAGTAAACTCCAACGGCCAGTACGATGTCGCGCTTGACACAAATGATTATACGCCTCCTACAAATATATCCGTGGTAAGGGACGGCACCGGCGCGGATATAAGTTTCACCGGCTCATTGACAGCCTTATCGGCAAACTGGGATGCCTCCAGCGACCCCCAGAGCGGGATAGCCAAGTACTGGTACGCCGTCGGCACCCAGCAAAGCGGGGCTGGCGCCTCAAACACCGTTCCCTGGACAGACAACGGGCAGACAACAATGTTTAACGCGTCCGGATTGACTTTGACCGCAGGTGTGACCTATTACGTTAGCGTGAAAGCGCAAAACAATATTGGCATGCAGAGCAGTACCACCACATCCAACGGGCAGACGGTTATCCCGCCGGACACAACGCCGCCGGTACTTTCCGGAATATCTGTGGTCAACAGAACGGTTACCGGGGCAACAATCATCTGGACAACCAGTGAGCCCTCAACCAGCATGGTGGAATACGGCAGGACATCGTCTT
>MGVM01000111.1:0-371 GCA_001800495.1 Elusimicrobia bacterium RIFOXYB2_FULL_48_7 | reverse complement strand
CAAACCATACTGTCGCAATAACAAGCTTGATTTCGAATGCGTTGTACCATTTCAGGGTTTATAGCCGTGATTCGGACGGGAATGAAAGCACTTCAGGGGATTACACATTCACCACCCTCACGGATTTTCCTTCAACAGATCCAAGCTTATACGCCTACCCGAACCCTTATAATACTTCATACGGCCTCCCGATGAATTTCAGGCTGAATGGCCTAACGGGGTTTTATGTTTACGTTTACGCGCCAAACGGCCGGTTGATAAGGGCCATGGAGTCAACAACAGAAACATTAAGCTGGGACGGAAAGGACAGCGAAGGGGCCAGGGTCACTGAAAATGTCTGTTACGCGAAACTGGCCCGTGCCGGCGAAAAA
>MGVM01000110.1:7300-9295 GCA_001800495.1 Elusimicrobia bacterium RIFOXYB2_FULL_48_7 | reverse complement strand
GGCGCCGCGGCCGGTAGTGACGTAAGTGAAGGTTCCGTTATCTATCCAGTCCAGGATATCTTTCCCGCCGGCAGTAGTCCCCACCTTGTACCAGTATTTAGCGATGCCCGAGTCAGCGTCAGCTGACGAGGTCCAGTTCGCTGATATAGTATTGAGTTCGTTTATCGTGTCCACGTCCGCGCCTGTGCCGTCCCGCACCAGGGGCGTTGACGGAAGTGAATAGTCCATCGCGGACGGCGTTACGGTTATGTTACCGAGATACGGCACCGCTTCTATCATGGCTGTCGCCGATGAAGCCCACACATTGACCTGGTATATTTTTTTCGCGTCAACTCCGTTTTGCGAAACCTTGCAATAACTCCACGACTGGGGGACTTCCGTCACCAGGGTTAGAGGGATATCATAGAGCGTTGCGTCAAACGGCGGGACGGTATATCCCGCAACAATTGTTGGCTGGAGTGCCGCGTGGTAGAGCGTCGGGTTGTAGGTGGAAACAAAAACCAGTGTAATGGATGACGTGGAAGCGCTGACGGTGCTTATGGTATAGATGTTTCTCTCGTACAAATATTTATAAACGTCAATGTACGTGGCAACCCACAGTGTTGTGTCCTTGGCCGCCGCGAGGGCGTCCAGCAGGCTGTAATAGGCCGAAAGATTGGTCGTTATGAATTCAGCCGGGCCTATCCCGTGGAAATAAACCGCGTTCCATTTGGAGTTGTTTACGGCATCAGTCACCCAGGAATTCATGTTTGATGTATTTCCTCTTTCATCCGCCGCGCCATATAAATTGTCCATACCTGGGTAATTTCCGAACAGGGATTCCCTCGCGATGGAATAGTTGATCGAGATCTCGTTTTTCTTTGCCGCCGAAATACTCTGGCCGCCCCAGTCCGCGGGGCAGGAAACGATATTCAGCTTGCTGGTTCCCGGCGTGATAAGCCCCCAGATTATCCGGGCGCATTCCCCTATCTCATACTCCGCGTTGGTATCACTCATCCCGCCGGCGGGATTCGGGTTGTAATAATGGTTGATCGTATGGTTTCCCAGCTGGAACCCGTAGCCGCTTGAAAGTACTTCCCAGGTGGTTTTCCTGTTGTGCATGGGCCGGTTGTGCCCCGCGATAATATAAAACGTTCCCGTGAGGCCGCGCGATATCATCGCAGGCACGGCAAGGTCCGCGTGGCTGATAAGGCCGTCGTCATAACCCAGGCTGAAAGCCCCCCTTTTGTCTCCTTTCCATTTGCAGATACGGCTGTCGCCGACAGCGGCATTGGCGATTTGTGTTGCGAAAAGAACCAGTAAAATGATGCAGCAGGGAAAATTTGTTTTTTTCATGGGTTTTTGCCTCTCCCGGCCCCTTTGGCCGCGGTTATTTAATTATAGCGATTTTACCGGTGGTCTTAGCGCCGTTATTTTCTGAAAAACTGTAAAGATACAAACCCGGGGCTATTTTTTCACTGTCTTTATTTAAACAGTCCCACAGCACATTTGAGTCGCCTTCAGGCACGGCTATTTTTTTCACCAGTCTCGAGCTTACCGTAAATATTTTTATTTCCCCTCCGGCCGCACTGCCTATATGGAACTTTACAGGAGACGCGCTTTTTAAACTGAATGGATTCGGGTATGCAGTGATAATTTTGCCTTCAGGGTACACATTCGGCGGGTTCGGAGTTAACGGTTCCGGCGGGGGCGATGCCTGCATTTCGGCGGCGTATGTCCAGATGTCGGTCCACCTTGAGGAATTTGCCCACTGGGTTTCATTATTCCCGTTCAGGTACCACAGGGACCAGCTTATCCTGCGGCCGGCGGGAGTGCCGCGTGAGGGGTACGCTTTGTCGGCAAGCGGCGCGTTCTTCCAGAAATCCGGTTCGCCGTAGCAGAGTTCTATCATCTCCTGTTCGAACTGCCTCTTCTCGGCCTCAGTTATGCCGCCTACGATGTCTGCGCTTCCGAATTCAGTGCACATTAGCGGGACATTGAAGGAATTCTGCACCC
>MGVM01000110.1:184-7101 GCA_001800495.1 Elusimicrobia bacterium RIFOXYB2_FULL_48_7 | reverse complement strand
CATGTACTGCCAATCGGCAAGCCAGCGCGCGCACCACGTCATGGTGGCCTTGTCCACGTCCCAGAGCGGGTAAACCTGGGGGTTATCGGAAGAATCGGTATCGTGCATGTAATAGTGCGAATCGATTATAGTATATATCTTTTTTTCCTTGTACCAGTTTACTATCGGCGCGATATATTCGGAGACGCATTCCTCTATCGTGGGCCAGTTGACATTGCTCACGCTTACTCTCGACACATTCACATGGCGCTGGGAGATCCACTCGACTTTTGCTTTTTCCACTGCCATGTTCACGTTTGAATAATTGCTCCTGTGCGCCACCGAACAGCCCATCCAGATGCCGTTGGGGTCGCTGCACAGCGGCGACCTCCTTATATATTTGCCGTCGGCGTGAAGCCACACGTATTCGTTCCCCCCCTGGATTCCCGCAAGCGTGGCGAATACTGTATCGGATGAAACAGCCAGGTTGGTTGAATGGTCCCTGGCCAGGATCCTGCAATGATAAGTCGAGCCGGGAAGCAGGTTTGATATGGAAACCTGGTGGTTCTTTAAAAAACTTGAAGTGGACGTGGACATGCCGTAAGAGGAAGTAAGCCCGTATTCAACCCACGCCTCGCTCCATTCATTTGTCCTCCAGCTGAGCATAGCGAAGGATTCAGCGACATAGAGCACCGTCACGCTTGAAAGCACCGGCGGGGTGACATCAGGGAAACACGTCAGTTTAGGGCTGTTGGAAATACCCGACTGGTTATAACCGTCATCGTATGTGGCCAGGGCAAACCAGTAGGTTGTGCCGGGATTAAGGTCTGAAATATACGCGCTTAAACGCACCCCCGGCGAACTTTCAAAGCTTGCGTAGGTTTCATAAGATGCCATGTTCCAGTCGCTTGTCGTAAGTATCGGGCCGGTGAGCGAAGATTTTATGTAGTAGTAGCCGTCAATAAAACCCGATGTGCCGTCGTCGCCGGGAGAGGTCCAGGCCAGGGTCACGCTCGCTTCACCCGGCAATCCGGTAAGGTCAGTAACCGCACCAGGCGGAAATACCTGCATGGTGACTTCCGGGCTGTTGGAAATGGAAGACCAATTATTATCCGGATCGCGCGTTTTTATGCAAAACCAGTATGTGGTGCCGGAACTTGAAAGGTAGTTTATCCTGTAGGAAACTACAATGCCGGGGGAGCATGTGGTGGATAGTGTTTGACCGTAATATGCGGATAGCCATTGGGCTTCGGTGCTGATCGGCCCTGTCACGGAATAGTTTATCTGGTACCTGGCGTTCACAAGGTTTCCGGATGTGCCGTCGGCGCCGGGAGTTGTCCAGGTAAGTATCGCGGACCTGGCGTCAGGGACGCCCGCGCCGGACAGGTTGGATACCGCGGCAGGAGGCACCAGGTTCTGGGCGAACAAAAAGGAAGGAAACAGCGCGGCCGCCATAGATAGTATTAATCCGGCAAAGCTTTTTTTCATACTTTGGTGTCAGACGAACTGACGTCAAGTTCGACTAATAATGGGGACGGTTCTCATTTGTGGATAACTCTCTCTATTATTTTTCCACAATATACCATACTGCTATCAAGATCCTTCAGGTTTGTTCTTGAGTTATCCACAAATGAGAACCGTCCCTGTTATTACAGCAGGGCGGCAGAATCCGTGTCCAGGAACATCGCCGCGTCAGGGTGCTGCCTGATAATTGAAGACGGAACCGATGTTTCTATTTTATGGTGCACAGTAAGATGCACCGCTTTCGCCTTGAGGGTCGAAGGCACAGTCAGCGACATGTACCCTGCCTTTATCATCGGCGGCATGGTAACGGTGAAGGCGTAGAGCGGCACCTGGTCGAGCGAAGGGAAGCATTTGTCCTTCACCTGCTGGATGCGGCTTTTTTTCTGCAGTTTTACGATCTTGAAAACGTAGGGGTCTTTGAAATCCGCGTTTTCCGGGTCATTGAAGGCGATATGCGGCAAAAGGCCTATTCCGCCCTGCAGGATATCAAGCGGGTGTTTTTTCAACAGCATGGCATAACGCTGGCATTCGACTTCCACGTCCTCGCTTTCACCCTTGATGAGGTAAAGCGCCTTCGGCCGGGCCTTGCTGAAAACCTTGTCCAGCAGGTATCTGCGAAAGCTTTGCGGGTGCCCCTCGGTAAGGCCGACGTATTCATCCATGTGGAAGCAGTTCATCTTCTCCCATGGGATATCTTTTCTCGCCACAAGGAAATCCAGCACTTCGGCCTGCGACGGCGCGGAGGCGAACATCATGTTGACTTCTTTTTTCCGGCGCGCCACGGCCTTTATCTTCTCGGCCAGCATCTCTGCGGCCACGTGCCCCATCACCAGGCGGTTCGGGCTGACAACAACTTTCAGCCTGTCGGCGGTGAACGTCTCAAGCTGGTAAACATTGGACATCGGTACTTTGAAACTGCCTTTAGAAATTTTTGTCATGCTGCCTCCCCTGAATTATTTAAATTATTTTGTTTTCCTAATCATTCTGGTAATCGTGGCCTTTGAATGTGCCTGCGGCAGCGGCGGTCGGCGCGTACGGTTTCAGGTGCCGGTTGCCCCAGTAGTAATAACCGCCGCAGACAAGCGGGCCGCGTTCCCGCGCGATATCGCTGGGGAAAGCGTCCCTGAAATTGCCCTGCCACCTGAACAGAATGCGGAACACCCTGGAGTCAAAATCCTCGTAATCTTCCAGGTCCGCGAATTCCGTTTTTGCCGACGGGTTCCACAGGTAATATGCTCCCCCGAAAAGGGATATGAACTTGTTTTCAAGGTCGTTCCATCCCCAGAATGTGATGTTTACGCCTTCTATGTTGGGGCTCCGCATGGCTTTTTTGCACCATTGCCGCGTAGCATGAAAACTCCCGCGCGGAATTCCCATTGACTGGCCCCCTCCTGCGATCCATTTCATTTTGTTTTTTCCGGAATACCTGGCAACCTTGGCGCTTATGTCGTCCGCCCGGACATTCCAGTAACCCCAGGGCTGAATTATGATATTGTGCTGTATGTCTTTTGGTATCGGGCGCCCTCCGGAGTCGGCCCAGACGATCATCTTTATTTTCTTGTTGTATTTCCTGTTTAACCCATGCAGGATATCGTGATAACGCCTTATCATGTCCTCCGGCTTGTAGCCCTCGGGCAGGTCCGGGCCCGGGTACCATTTTGCCTCGTCAAGCCCCAGGTGGATATGGCCCTCAGGCGGCATTACCCTTATGACCTGTTCCATTAATTCCTTCATGAGCTCAAACGTTTTTTCGCATATCAGGAACGACGAGCCGCCGAACTTGCCCGTGCCGCCTATCAAATCAGTCCGGTGGTAGGTTATGGAATTCGCGTGCCCCCAGGCCTCGAGCTCCGGTATGACCTCTATGTTGTAGCCCCCGGCGTATTCTATCAGCTCCTTCAGGCCGGCAATGGTTATGGCGTGAGGGTTTTCCTTCCCAAAAGGCAGGCCCTTGAACCTGATGCCGCAAAGCTCGTCGTCATAAAGATGAAGGTGCAGCTGGTTCATCTTGAGCCGGCTCAATATGCGCACAATGCGCTTCAGCAGCGGCATAGGGAAAACGGTCCTTCCCATGTCGACCATGAAGCATCTTTTTTTAAACGCGGGCCAGTCGCGGATCGTAAGTTCCGGAAGCACGCCTTCCTTTATAAAAAGGTTTGACAGCTGCAGCAGGGTCTGTATCCCATATGAAAGCCCGTGCTTGTCGGCTCCGGCGAGCGACGCCCCGGAAGCGGACAGCTTTAAAACATAACCTTCGGGCCTTGCGGATTTTCTGTCAATTTTCAATTTGAGCGGGTAAGCGTTTCTCCCGCCGGTAATCCTGAATTTACCTATTTTTTTCAGGTCTTCCTTCAGATTCGCCGGCAACTGGCCGGTTAAACGTATTTCCCGCGGAAAAGGGAAACTGCCCCTGCCTGTTTTCAGTTCCTGCGGGTACGGCCATAAATATTCGTAGATCTTCATTGTATTCTAGCGGTGCCCGGCACAAGCCCGGGAAAGGAAGCCTCAACATTGGCAATTGCAGGCGCGTCAGCCATGGCCGCGTCTTTTTTAAGCGTTATTACCGCCATGCCTCCGACGGGTTCGGCCGGGTTGATCCCTTCAAGGGTAAATTGCGCCGCTCCGGCGCTGGTATGGCTGAACGTGACTTTAGCTGGAGCCTCAGCAGGTGTTTCCGGAGTTATGGATATTGACCTTATTTCCGCATTGTCGACTTTGTTGACGGCGAATATATCCAGCACGCCGTCCTTTACTTCAACAGAGCAGGTTTCCGTGAGGGCATTGAAATTGCCTGCCTTGCTGTAAACATCCAGGTCCTTTATTGCCGGTTCTCCCTCTATCATGACGTCAAATACGCGCGCGCCTTCCTTCTTATTATTCCTGACGCCATGGTAAACCTCTACAAAACCCATCTCTACCCTGTACTTTCCGTTAGGCACGGTAAACTTGTAACCGGCAGTATCACTCAGTTTGCTTCTGCTGTAGAACAGCTTCTCGTCATCCGTGTTATTGATCTTGTTTTTCATTTTGTCCGGGCTTATCTTGACCTTTGCGGTGTAGCCCCAGCCGCCCTCAAGGAACAACTGGTCGCAGAGCCAGAGCTGTCCTTTTGAATCTATGTATTCAGGCCCCCCGCAGTTCACACGGTAAACCGCACCGGCGGAGACCGTGTTGCCGTAAGCGTCAACGATGCTGGCAGTGACTTTTGATAAAGCGCTTCCGTCTTCCTGCTTCGCAAGCGGCTCCGCGGTGCAGGCGATCTTAGCCGCCTTGCCCGCAATTCCCGTCACATTTGCCGAGCCGTGGTAATATCCCCTTGATACGGCAAGAATATCAACCTGCCCGGTTCTGGCGAATTTCACTTTTATCGACGCCGACCCGTTAACAGCAGACGCCGGATTTTCGCCTTCCAGCACAGCGTCGCCCTTGATAATGAATTGGATGTATCCTGCCGCAGGCGTTTTGCCTTCAAAATCCTTTAAAACCGCCGTGACGGTAACAGGCGTTTTATTGTCAGCGATGATATTTTTTCCCGACACCGCGCATTCTATATTCCCCTTCATGACAACCTGGGTGGGCATGGCGTCGGCCATCGCCGGCTGCCATAAATCGTCCCACCTGCAGGTTATGTCCGGATAGGTGCCCATCAGCCGCCAGATACTCCAGCCGATCTGCCTCTCTTTCATCATGGCGAACATGTCGGTTTCAAATTTTCTTCTTTCGTCCACGGTAGTGCCGGGCACGGTCTCATCGGAACCGAATTCCGTGCACATCACGGGAACATTATACTTCTTGATGATACCGTCCAGAATGGGCCCGGCTATCATGGGATCGTACGCCCTGGTATACTCGTGGAAAGCGAACACTACGTTATTGTAGGGCTCGTCCGGTTTGAACTTTATGTCGCCCCAGGTCTCCTTCATTTTCATTGTATGGGTATAATCACAGGTGCCCAGGAGGATTATGTGCTTAGTATCAACTTCCCTTATCGCCTTGAGAGCCTCCATATAATACGCCTGCACCTGGTCGCCCGGCATGCCGTAAGGTTCGTTCAGCAATTCATAACCAAGCACCCAGGGCTCGTCCTTGTAACGCTGCGCTATTTTTTTCCAGTTGTCAGCCCAGACCTTGACGCGTTCCTTCCCCCATACATCACCCTGGGGAAGCCAGGTATCCTCTTTGGTATATTCATGAAAATAGTTATGCTGGTCCAGGTAAGCATAAATGCCGTAGAGTTTGCAGGCCTGAATTATGGGGTCGACGTGTTTTGTAATGTACGCGTCAACGTCCTCATGCGCTTCCTCCTCGCGCATAGAGATCCTGATGGTGTTTATCTTTACTTTCTTGCACCACGCCAGATTATCTTCCGGATTGCCGTAAATGGTGTCGCTGGCGATGTAAGCCGCGCCCAGGGGAATAAAAATGTTACCCGCGGCGTCCTTAATGTGCCTGCCGTCAACATGAAGCCACGCGGCCGCGTCTAAAGACGCGTCCGGAGACGCGTCCGCAGAATAGCAAGAACAGCACAATACAAACACGGCAGCAAAAATGAATGAGAATTTTCTAGTCATTATCCGCTCCTTTTTTTAAAAACGGGGGCGGTTCCATTTATTGTGCCGGACGAAATACCAAAACCCTTGTACCGGTTAGTTTTGGTATTAAGTCAGACGAAATACCAAAACCCTTGTACCAATTGGTTTTGGTATTAATTGGAACCGTCCCCTGTTTTGTTTTTTTATCCTTCTTCTGCCTTTAAGCTACTTGTTTTTCAATTCCTGGATTTGTTTATTTATCTGATCGGCCTTTTCAAAATCCTCTTCAGCAATAGCTTTTTCCATCTGGTTTTCCAGGGATTTTATCTGCGCTGAATTGTCCGGCTTCGCGCTGGCTTTCAGGGCATCTATCTGTTTTTTCAGTTCTCCTGCTTTTTTATAATCCCCGGCCGCTACCGCGGCATCTTTCGCTTTAATCAGGGAATTCATGTCCGAAGAAGACGCTGCCGGCGGCGCGGCATCAAGTTCCGCTATCTTCTTCTTAATCTCGGAGGCCTTGGCGAAATCCCTGTTATCAATGGCTTCCTTAAGCTGCCTTTCAAGTTCCGCCCTGCCTGAACCTGCAGACGGCGACGGCGCAGTGGCTGCCGGCTTTGGCGCGGATTCAAGTTCCTTTATCTGTTTTTTTATTGAAGCGGCTTTTGAATAATTCCCTTCATTGAGGGCTTGTTTGAGCTGCTTGTTGAGCACTGCTAATTTGCCCTGGCTTGATGACGCAGCGCGCGCCGGGCGCCTTGCCATGGGAGCGGCGGAAGCGCCGAATTTTCCTATTACGGACACCTTGAAACTGGTACCCAGGCTTTCAAAAATACTCATGCCCAGGTCAATGCCCAGCCCGCCCTGGTCAAGGCCAACCCCGAA
>MGVM01000110.1:0-169 GCA_001800495.1 Elusimicrobia bacterium RIFOXYB2_FULL_48_7 | reverse complement strand
GGTAGCCGTCTGGGCTACTCCCAGGCGCAGGCCTATCTGCTGGTATTTATATTCCCCGCCGACGCTCACACCCACGCCGCCTTCCGGCCTCAGGAATGTTATATCGCCGCAAAGATTGGTCTTATCATCCAGCTTATAACCAACTCCGCCTCTTGCAGTAAGAGGCAGG
>MGVM01000109.1:2235-6921 GCA_001800495.1 Elusimicrobia bacterium RIFOXYB2_FULL_48_7 | reverse complement strand
CTGGGTGCCGCAGGCCGTGGTTATTTATCTCTGTACAAACGATTTTTCCACGACACCCCACCCCAGCCAGCTTCAGTTTGAAACCGGCTACTATAATTTCATCCAGGTTCTGAGGACGAAGAACGGCAGCAGCGTGGAAATTTTCTGCATGTACAATTCGCCGTCGTATGCAATCGCAAAGACGTATATAGACAACGTGGTAAGCAGGTGCAACGGTGAGGGCGACAGCAGGGTCCATTCGGTTGATATCAATCACGTATTCCTGCCGGAGGAAAAAAGTTCCGACGGGCATTACAATGCCAACGGCAACATCGTTGTCTCGAACGTGCTCAGCGCGGTGATGGCGCCAATCCTGGGCTGGTCTACCGATACAAGCTCGCCCACGGCTCCCGGGGCAGTCAGGGATGGCGCTGTCGCGGGCGCGGACGCCGGTTCTACTTTGTCAACCACTCAACTCAGCGCTAACTGGGATGTCAGCGTGGATACTGAATCCGGCATTTCCAAATACTGGTACGCCATAGGCACAACGCCGGGCGGAACCGGGGTTGCGGCATGGGCGGATAACGGAACAGCTTCTACTGTAACAAAAACCGGGATCACTTTAACCGTCGGCACAACATATTATTTCAGCGTGAAAGCCCAGAACGGCATTGGGCTTATAGGTTTGCCGGCCAATTCCAACGGCCAATATGCCGCAGTCACGCCGAGCACAGGCACGCCGCCTGTCGTCACGATTCCCGAGGGGATTCACGCCTACCCGAACCCGGTGGATTTCTCAAGTAATGCTGCCACGAAATTTGTCATCAGCGACACCACCGGTGCAAAAATAGAAATATATTCCACCAGCGGGCGGCTTGTAAGAAAGCTTACAGCAGGCGCGGGCTCCAGCACCATTGACTGGAACGGAAAGAATGAAGCCGGGGAGAAAGTCTCCCGCGGCATCTACATCTACAAGATCACCGGCAATGCCGGCACCTCCGTTACTGGGAAACTAGTCCTAAAAAGATAAATAATAGGGACGGTTCTAATTATTTGTTTCATCCAATAGTATTTGGAAAAATAATTAGAACCGTCCCTATTATTTTCCCGTCAATTCATTAAAACCCTGTCCGGCAAATATCCCTTGACTTTTCAGGATTTCCGATGTATACTTATTACAAGAACAATGAGAGCAATGAGAACAATGATTACACCAAGGACGACACCCATGAAATTTGAACAGTTAAACGCCTCCAGTTCCACACCGTTGTATTTGCAGTTAAGCGATATTTTTAAAAGGAAGATCATAGGCAAGGAAATCCTTGTCGGGCAGAAATTCCCGAACCACAGGGAGTTATGCATTATGTTCAAAGTAAGCGAAAACACCCTGAACGAGGCCATTTCTACCTTAAAAAAGGAAGGGTTAATCTCCGCCAGGCCCAGGCATGGAATGTTTGTCATAAACGCGGAACCAAAAAAGGCGGCCGGCTTGATCGCGCATAAAGGCATCTGCCTGCTGGTTTTTCCCGGCAGCCCGTCCAGCGCCTATCGCGACGATTTTTCCCATCCGCAGGGCGCCCGGGTGCTCAGGGGTATCGATGAGCGCGTGAAGGAAAAAAACGCTTATCTGATATACAGGACATTCAATGATGCCGGGGAGGAAATATCCTTCGGGGCGAAAGAAAAGGAAATAGCCGGCGCGATAGTGGTCGGGCAGGCGCCCCTGAAAGCGATAAACATGCTTAAAAAATCGGGCATCCCGTTCGTTGCTATCGGCGACGTGACGGCAAAAAAGAACACGGACGGCAAAATCGATGTCATATCGGATGACGATTATCAGGCCGCTTACCTGGCCGTCAGGCACCTGGCCGGGCTCGGGCACAGGAACATAGTTTTCCTGGCGGACTCTTTTTCCGGGGAATACTTTAAAACAGAACGGCTCAGGGGCTACAAGCAGGCGCTCAAGGAATCAGGCATTACTTTTGATAACTCCCTTCTTCTGGCGGCCGGAAAGTACAGCCAGGAAAACGGCTGCCGTGCAATAAAGAAACTGCTGGAGAAACCCCGCCGCGCGTCTTTCACCGCCATTCTGGTTATCGGTAACCAGCTAAGCATGGGGGCGATACGGGCCATGGGGGACAAGGGCTTGATGGTGCCCGGCGATATAAGCATGGTAGTTCACGGCGACCTTCCCGGGTTCACCCGGATAACAAAAGATTATGAGGAAGTGGGCAGGGCGGCGTTTGACCGGCTTGTTGAAAGGATTGCTGATCCCGGCCTGGAACCCAAAAGAATAGTTATGCCTTATAAACTTATCGCCGGGACCTCCACAAGGAGCAGTCATGCGTAAACCCATATATGAAGGGACAAGATGGAGCCTGGTTTACGGCTCTTACGAAGGTGTTGAGAAGTTCGCGGTCAATGAACTGCAAAAGACGGCGCAGTTATACCTGCCGTACATGATAGAAACCAGGCAGGGGACCGGTGAAGTTTCCGGGCATAAGGGCCACCTGATACTCGCCGGGACTGCTTCGGACAATAAACTTATCGGCGAGCTCGTGAAGAAGGGCTTGCTTTCCATTCCCTCAAAACCGGAAGGGTATGTTATTTCCTGTTTTAATTCCCCGTGGAGCGAAGGCAAAAGGGTCATCGCCATAGCTGGATCGGACCCCAACGGCGTTCTATACGGCGTGGAGGATTTCAACGCGAAAATCCTGTCGCACGAGTCTTTTGATAATGTAAAGGACTTTACAATAAGCGATTACCCCAGGATCGAAAACCGCGGGATCTGGACGTGGGGTTACGTGATTTACGATTACAGGCGCTTTATCGACAACATGGCCCGGCTGAAAATGAACATGCTTGCGTTCTGGAACGACTGCCCCCCGGAAAACTGCAGGGAAGTGATAGATTACGCCCACTCGCGCGGAATAAAAGCCGTCCTCGGGTTCCACTGGGGCTGGGGAATGGACGACATAGACCTTTCCAACGCGGAACACCGCGCCCGGATAAAGGGAATAGTCCTGGATAACTATAATAATAACTACCGCGGGCTGGGTATGGACGGCATTTATTTCCAGACCCTCACGGAACATGAAAATACCCGCATAAACGGCAGGAGCGTGGCTTCGATCGTGTGCGATATGGTAAACGATATTTCATCCGGGCTTTTCAAAGACAATCCCGGACTTTATATCCAGTTCGGATTGCACGCGACATCGATTAAAGACAGTTACGAAGACCTGAAATCCCTGGACCCCAGGATAACCATCATGTGGGAGGACGCCGGGGGCGTAGTGTACCCGTTCATCCCCTCGGAACTGGAGTTCGGGCCCGGCAGCGGCGAAAATAAATTGCGGGAAACCATTGAGTATTCGAAAAAACTTGCGAATTTACGTAATGGCGCTGAATTTGCCATGGTTCCGAAGGGCTGGACATGCATTGACTGGAAATGTGAATTCGAGCACCACGGGAAATTCATAATGGGTGAACGGCACCATGATTATATACACAACCGCCTGGCCCAAAAGCAGCCGTACTGGGATAAAGTGAATAGCGCGTGGGTCAAGGAGCAAAATTACGCGGCGGAATTTTACAGGGAGATCAGGAACTGCACGGATTCGAAGATGACAGTCCTCGGCCTCATAGAGGACGGAATGTTCGAGGAGAAAATACAGCCGAGCGTGGAAATGTTCGCGAAAACCATATGGGACCCGTTTGCGGAGCATAAAAAATGAAAAATAAATACCTGGGAATTTTTGAAAACGAGCTGTACGGCAACATCCTGCCTTTCTGGATGAAGCATTCCCCGGACTGGAAATACGGCGGGTACTTCACCTGCCTGGACAGGAAGGGCCGGGTATACGACGACAGAAAATACATGTGGCTCCTGGGCAGGATGGTGTGGATGTTCTCCAAGCTGTATAACACGGTTGAAAAAAAGAAAGAATGGCTGCGCCTGGCCAAACTCGGCGCGGATTTCATGATGAAACACGGGAAAGCGCCTGACGGCAGGATCTATTTTTCCCTGACCCGCGACGGAAGGCCTTATTCCATGCAGCGCAAGATCTTTTCGGAATGTTTTTACGCGCTTGGCCTGGGCGAATACGCAAAAGCCGCGGGCGACAAAATAATTTACAATGACGCCCTGGATATTTTCCGGAAAACAGTGGAACTGTCAAGGAACCCTTCCAAGCTCGGGCGCCCCAGGCTGAGCGGGCAGGAGCAGACAAGCAGTTTGGCGGTGCCCATGATCCTGCTCAACCTCGCGGAAGAGCTTGAAACCCCGGAAAACAGCGGGTACTTCGCAAAAATCAGGAAAGAGTGCGTGAAGGAAATCAGGATGCACATCCGCCCTGAAATGAAGGTTGTCCTTGAGACAGTCCAGGCCGATGGTAAATTCATTGATACTACCGAAGGGCGGCTGGTGAACCCCGGGCACGCCATTGAAGCGGGCTGGTTCCTGATCCACCACGCGCTTAAAGAAAATGACAGGGAGCTCATAAAACTCGGGCAGAACATGATCGACTGGTCATTCGACATCGGCTGGGATAAAAAATACGGCGGGATATACCAGTTCCTGGCAATCAACGGCCATGTCCCGGTCCAGCCGGAGTGGAACATGAAGTACTTTTGGCCCGTGGCCGAGGCCAGTTATGCTTCCCTGCTTTTATATTCTCTGACGGGCCGCAAAAAATACTTTGACAG
>MGVM01000109.1:0-2213 GCA_001800495.1 Elusimicrobia bacterium RIFOXYB2_FULL_48_7 | reverse complement strand
GCGCTGGGCCATTTCAGCGACCCGGAATACGGCGGCTGGTTCGGCTACCTTGACAGGCAGGGTGAGAGGGTTTACGGCCTGAAGGGCACGCCGTACAAGGCCTTTTTCCACATACCGCGCTTCCTGCTGTATTCAATAAACCTGCTTAAACAAGGAGCCGAAAAATGAACAACGATGTTGCTATTTTGAGAGAGTTGGCGAAAGAGTACACCGGCATTTGCGCGGACAGCAAAAACGAAGAACGCAGGAAATCCTGGAGCCGGCACTTGTCCAAGAAGGACGGGAAGCCGCTGGTCTATACGTTATTCGGCATGTGCGATGCCTGGTGCCAGGAAGAGTTTGGCAGGAAAAACCAGAAGTGCGTTGACCCTGTCTACAAAGAGATAGAAAGGCAGCTGCGCATGAAAATATTCCACGCTTCGATCGGCGATGATTCCATAGCCGAACCCTGGATAAGCGTATCGGCATTCAAGAAACACGGCGACAATGTATGGGGCTTGAAACAGGGCTATACTAAGTCCGGCGAACAGGATGGGGCCTATCACATGGAAGCGGCGATGAAAAGCTGGGATGACATGAAAAAGCTCCGGGCCCCGGAACACCAGATACTCGAAAAGGAAACAAAAGAGAAGTTGGACAAGATCCAAAGCGCTGTCGGGGACCTGATAACCATCGACCTGAACCGCGCGCCTGTCTGCCAAAACGCGGATTTTGCCGAGTGGACAGCCCAGCTCAGGGGGCTGCAGCAGATAATGATGGACATGTACGATGAACCCGAAAAATTACATGCACTGCATGCATTCATGAGGGATGCGATCCTTGCGAACCAGGAGCAGGCCGAGAAAGCGGGTGATTACAGCGCTACGAGCCCCTACAGC
The DNA here is from genome assembly GCA_001800495.1 of Elusimicrobia bacterium RIFOXYB2_FULL_48_7. Taxonomy (GTDB): domain Bacteria; phylum Elusimicrobiota; class Endomicrobiia; order CG1-02-37-114; family XYA2-FULL-39-19; genus OXYB2-FULL-48-7. Next base: position 1,335 of record MGVM01000109.1, on the reverse strand, counting down.
CAGTGCCCGATATATTCGGAAGAAACACCCTGGCCCAAGCCGAACCAGTTCAAAGCGAAAAGGGAAAATCTCTGGGGATACTGCGCCACCCAGGAATATACCCTGGTTTCCCCGGACATGCATGACGAGTTCCTTATCCAGTACCAGCTGCCCATACTCAAAAAAAACAAGTTTATCGCTTACGGCTGCTGTGAAAACCTTACCAACAAGATCGATATCTTAAGGAAGATCCCGAATCTCATGATAATAGCCGTGACGCCCTCGGCGGATGTGAAGAAATGCGCCGAGCGGATTCAAAAAGATTATGTGATATCATGGAGGCCTAACCCCGCGGCAATGGTAAGCGTGGGTTTTGACGAATCGCGTGTAAGGAAAATAATCAGCGAAGGGCTGGAAACACTTAAGGGGACATATTTCCATATCAACCTGAAGGATATCCATACCGTTGAAGGCGACGTTACGCGGCTTCCAAAATGGGCCAAAATAGTCAGGGAAGAAATCTCAAAAAAATATAGCTAAAATAATGGGCCCGAGAGAGGTTCCTGTTATTTTTTCGTAGTTGCCGATTCATCGGCTATGCAACACAGCCCATAAATGGGCAATTACTAGGGGATAAAAATGATCAAGCCAGCAAAACTCACCCGGTTTGTCTTCCTGTTTTTTATGTTTCCGGCGGCAGTTCACGCCGACGTTCACACATCCTCTTCCTGCGACAGGGGCGCGGTGGCTTATGCTATAAGCCAGGCCAGTGACGGCGACACCGTTTTGATCCCTGCCGGCACATCCGTCTGGACCGCGCAGCTTACCATAACAAAGGGTATTGTCCTTAAAGGCGCGGGAATAGACCAGACCATAATAATTGACGACACGCCTGTTTCGAACAGCGTTCCTTTTTCCGTTGCGGTGCCTGCCGGCAAAATATTCCGGCTTTGCCACCTTAACCTGCAGGGCTGGGACGGGGTAAACTACCCCAACGGGGGTGTTTACAACGCGATCGCGATCACGTCAGGCGAGGGAAGCACATGGAGAGTAGACCACTGCAAGTTCGTGAATTTGTGCAAGGTGTTCGCCTTATCCAATACTTCTAACGCCCTGATAGACAACTGTACCTGGTGGGAGGAGAAATTCGCGGGCACAGGGAACATACAGACATGCACTCTCCACGGGTTGGGCCATACGGATTACAGCAAGCCGCTCATATTGGGGACATCGAATGCGGCGTTTTTTGAAGACAATTATGTCTGTTTTTCCGGCACCGCCGCCAACAGCGCCAACAGGCCCTGGATAGACAATCACGGCGGGAGCAAGCTGGTCATACGGCACAATAACATTATA
>MGVM01000108.1:6908-7163 GCA_001800495.1 Elusimicrobia bacterium RIFOXYB2_FULL_48_7 | reverse complement strand
TTTGGCACGTTTTGGAAAAGGATATATTCCAAAACCAGGAGGAGATAAAATCGGACGTAGAAGATTGGATACACACTTTGAAGGATTTATTAATCTAGGTGCAAAATTCAGATACAATAGAGAAGATCATTTTTATGGAGTAGAAGCTCCTGAGGGATTGACTGGAACACATATGTTGCTTGATGAAGCATCAGTAACTGGAACTGCTAATATAGTAATGGCAGCAGTTTTGGCCAAAGGAGGAACAACAGTTTA
>MGVM01000108.1:0-6539 GCA_001800495.1 Elusimicrobia bacterium RIFOXYB2_FULL_48_7 | reverse complement strand
TTTGGCACTACGTAAAGGACATCGTACCAAGCATTATCCTGGGGCTTGTGATAAGCGGAATCGTGCACGAATTACTCCCGCAGTCAATAATTGAAAAACACCTGGGCAACAAGGGGTTTCTTCCTCTTTTATACGTAATTATAATCGGAATGATCCTGCCGGTATGCTGTTTCGGCTCGCTGCCGATAGCCGTAACATTCAGAAAAAAAGGCGTGCCGCTCGGGCCAGTGCTGGCTTTTTTGATAGCAACCCCCGCTACGTCAATCACCGCCATCCTGGTAACCTGGAAACTGATGGGAGTGGCTTTTACGATCGCCCTGTGCACCGGAGTGGTAATAATGGGCTTCATTATCGGCATCATAGGCAACTTTTTTGAAACACCTGAAGTCAAGGACGCCGGCGATTCCTGCCCTATGTGCGAGGAATGCAGCAGCGACTCCGACGGCCACAGCCACCATAAAAACGGTTTTATTAACAAGTTAAGGTCAATTCTGACTTACGCTTTCATTGACATGCCCAGGGAAATGGGGCTGGAACTGGTGCTAGGGATACTGCTGGCGGCGGTGATTGCTTCAATCGCACCGGTAAATTACTTCATAGAACATTACCTGGCCGGTTTTGCAGGTTATATTTTCGCGCTGGTTTTCGGGCTTGTGATGTATATTTGTTCCACGGCGAGCGTCCCGCTTGCTCATGCTTTTGTGCAGGCAGGGTTGAGCATCGGAGCGGGAATGGTGCTCCTGCTGGCCGGACCCGTAACATCATACGGCACCATCCTGGTGATTAAAAAGGAATTCGGTTTGAAAATACTTATTATCTACCTGGCGGTTATCGGCGTGATGTCAATTTTGATAGGGCTTGCTTTTGCGGCGCTCACCTAATTCTTCAGCAGTTTTGCCTTGCCCAGAACCCTTAAAAAAGATTCCAGGTTTTTCTTCAGATCCTTGCCTGAAACGTTCAGTTTGGATGTTTCCAGGTAATGGGTTTTGAGCTTGTTGACGTCTATTTCTTCCCGTTTGAGCTTTATCAGCTCCAGGCAATCGTCAATATCCGCGGGAGACGCCTTGAACAACTTGCTTATGATAAGGTCGTAAAAATTAAGGGCGCCTGCGTAAATATACTTGAATTGTTTAAGCTTGATGTGCTTATCTTCCTTGAGGGGTGAATGAACCAGTTTGGTCGCGTCTACCGTATTGCCCTTGAAAAACTCGAATTTGAATCCGTACTCCCTCTTCAAGCCCCCGCTTTTAATCGGTTTGTATCCCGCCCTGGGAAGGACTTTCAGGAGATAATGGTATTCCTGGGCTTTCGGCACCACAAAATGGACATCCCTGGTGAATTCTTTTACGTCAAGCAGGGTCAGCGCGGCACCGCCGCAGGCTATTAAATTCACTTTTTCGCCGATGATGCTATCCCAGGCGATAATCTCGTTCAGGATAACGCTTTTGTCTATCTTGTTGTTGTTCATTTATACCTTCTTGTTGAGCAGGGTGCGAAATCCCGAAACCTCATCTCACCTTCGGTGAGACCGAAGGTGCGTTTCGGGGATACCAATGGTATATTATACCATATTTTCAGGGGTTTAACTATTATTATTGAATGGGATGAAATCCCAAAATTACTACCGTTTAATTTTGGGATTCGTAGAATTTGTTGGTTATCGGCATGCGGCGGTCGCGGCCAAAGGCTTTCGGCGTAATCTTTATCCCTATGGGCGACTGCCTTCTTTTATATTCATTGCGGTCGATCATGGAGATGACCCGCTTTACCAATGCCTTGTTAAGCCCTTTACCGGATATTTCCGCCATGCTCCGGTCCTTCTCCACATATTCATCAATTATTTTATCCAGCACCGGGTAGGGCGGGAGCGTGTCCTGGTCGGTTTGGTTTTTTCTCAATTCCGCGGTAGGAACGCGCTTTATGATGCTTTGCGGGATATTCCTGTACTTTGCCAGTTTGTAAACAAGGGTCTTAGGGACATCCTTTATCAGGGCGAGGCCGCCGGCGGTATCGCCGTACAAAGTGCAGTAGCCTACGCTGGATTCACTCTTGTTGCCTGTAGTTACCACCAGCCATCCGAACTTGTTTGAAAACGCCATCAACAGGTTTCCCCTGATGCGCGCCTGGATGTTTTCTTCGGTTATATCCGGCTTCGTGCCCTTGAAAACTTTGCGGAAAACTCCCAGGTATGCCGTGTGCAGCTGTTTTATCGGTATCGTATAGAGTTTAATGCCTAAATTTTTGGCCAGTTTTTTTGCATCGTTCAGGGTTGCGCCTGAAGAGTAGACCGAAGGCATCGTCAGGGCGGCCACGTTATCTTTTCCCAGGGCATCCACGCCTATCGCCGCGACAAGCGCGGAATCAACTCCCCCGCTTAAGCCAAGCACTATCTTCTTGAACCCGTTCTTTTCCACGTAATCCCGCAGGCCAAGCACAAGCGCTCGGTATACCTCTTCAATAGGTGAGGGAGGGTTTTCTATCCTGCCGGCAGGAAGCGGGTTTTTCGCGCCGGGGTTAATATCAAACACAAGCAAGTCTTCACTGAACTGTTTTGCCAGGGCTATCATTTTTCCCCTGTTGTCAAACGCCATGCTGGCGCCGTCAAATACCAGTTCATCCTGGCCGCCTACCAGGTTGCAGTAGCAGGTATATGTTTTATTTTCCCTTGCGATGGAACTCAGCAGTTTCTGCCTGAGGTTGATTTTCTGCATGTGGTAGGGCGATCCTGAAATATTGATGATAAGCTTCGCTTTTCCATAGGCCGCCTGTGCTTTCTGCGGGCCGTCCCGGTGCCAGATATCCTCGCAAATGTTTACCCCGATCTTCAACCCGCCCTTGAAACTAAAAACGGGAGACTTGTCTCCGGTCTGGAAATAGCGCATTTCGTCAAAAACACCGTAATTTGGAAGATATATTTTCTTGTAGATGCCCAGGAGTTTTTTGTCGCGGATGACCGCTGCCGCATTGTAGAGTTTTCCCTTTTCCAGGCAGGGAAACCCTACAATGGCAAATATGGACCCGGATTTTTCTATGATTTTATCCAAGTACTCCCGGTTTTTTTGTATGAAATAGGGTTTTAAAAGAAGGTCTTCAGGAAGGTACCCGCAAAGCGCGAGCTCCGGAAAAACCGCTATATCGCAGCCGTGATCCCGGGCTTTATCCATGTAGCGGATTATTTTTTCGGAATTGCCCGGCAGGTCGCCGACTGTCGTGTTTATTTGAGCCAAACCAACGCGGATTTTAGCCATGACCACCGCTTATTTGAGGATTTTCGGCCAGACGCCGGCCATGCGCTTGACTGCTTCTTTTATCCTGGGAACAGGCGCGGAACCGAAGGACAATCTCAGGAAACCTTCGCCGTATTTCCCGAATGCCGCGCCGGAAAGCGTGGCGACATGCGCTTCTTCAAAAAGTATCTCAAATACTTCCTTGCTGGTTTTCCCCGTTTCCCTTATGTCCAGGAACAGGTAAATCCCGCCGGGGGGGGTATGGCATTTCACCTTGGGCAGTTTCTTTATTTCCGTTACGAAGGCGTCGCGGCGTTTTTTAAGCTCGCTGCGAAATTTCGTGACTATTGATTCCGGCGCCCTTAAGCCCGCTATGCCGGCCCACTGCGTGAAATTCGGCGAGCAGGATATCGAGTTATTGACAAGATTTGAAACAACCTTTGCCAGGTCGCGGTTCATGACGCCGTAGCCAAGGCGCCAGCCGCTCATGGAATAGGTCTTCGTGAAAGCGTTAAGGATAATCGTCCTTTCCTTCATGTTCGGGAGCGAGCTGATGCTTTCGAACTTCCCCTCGAAAATGAATTTATCGTACACTTCATCGGAAAGCACCCACATGTCGTTTTCCTTGGCAAGCTGGGCTATGCGCACCAGGCTTTCATGGGTAAGGATGCCGCCGGTGGGGTTATGCGGGGAATTGACAATTATATACTTGGTTTTCTTGGTGATCAGTTTTTCCAGCAGGTTCAGGTCGAAATTGAATTTTTTCTCGGATAACAGCGGCAGCGGCACGGCTTTCGCGCCGATGAAATTCACCACGGACTCGTAGGTAGGGAAGCCGGGGTTCGGCACTATAACCTCGTCGCCGGGGTTAACTGTGGCCATCAAAGTGTAAAATATTATCGGCTTGGCGCCCGGCGTTACAACAACTTCTTCCGGTTCAACCGCAATGCCGCGCGTTTTAGAAATGAATTTGGCTATTTCCTGCCTGAACTCAAGCAATCCCTGCGACGGCAGGTAATGGGTTTTGTTATCGTCGATGGCTTTTTTACACGCTTCCTTGACGACCCTGGGCGTGTCAAAATCGGTATCGCCGATCTCCATGTGCACCATGTTGATGCCCTTGCGCTCCATCTCTTTCGCCCGTGCCAGTACGTGAAATGCCTGCTCTGTGCCTAACTTGCTGATCCTGTCCGCGATTTGCATGCCAGTTCTCCTTTTTTATTTTTTACATTTTCTTGTTTTGTAGTTGCCCATTCATGGGCGTTTTTACGTTTCAAACAGCCGATACGCGAAGTACGCGGGCAACTACATAAAATCTTATTGAAAAAGTCGGGGTAGCGGGTAGCATCCCGATTACCTTATTCTTAAAAGAAAAAATCGGGGCGAGTGGATTCGAACCACCGGCCCTCCGGTCCCAAACCGGATGCTCTGAACCACTGAGCCACGCCCCGCATACTATTTCCGTACTCAATTATTGAAAAAATAGTTTTGAACGACATTTATGTTTTAGTTAAAATAAGCCGGCTGTTTTATAGCAAAATTGCCATGTTTGACGAGTGATATTCGAGGAGTTTGGCAATTTTAGGCTTATTTTAACGTCCCAAAGGGAAAACATAAGCAAAAAGTGAAAAACTATTTTTCAATGAACTTTTATTTCTTCTTGGCTACCCCGAACAAATATTCCGTCGTCATATTATTGCCGTTCTTATCTTTATATAACTCGCAGCAGCTGCCGTTGAGCTCGTAATTATTCTGTGTCATCCAGGCCGTTGATTTAGGGTACACGAGAAACGGGCCGATTGCCGGGGACCCCTTGAAAGAGGTCGTGAGATAAAGCTTTTTTTCAAATGTCTTGAACTTAAACGGCTCTTTAAGGTTTTTAACCGGTTTGTCAACAATAAATCCCGCGTTGCTCTTTAAGTCTTCCTGCTTTACCTCTTGCGGGCTGTTGAGGTATTCACCGATTCCCTGTGTATATTTAATCTTGTTTTCGTCAAGGTACTTGGCTACCTGGTCAAATTTTTCGCCTATTTTCTGGTACGGGCCGGTGTGTTCTACATAAACCATGCTAATCGGGCCGATTTCCTGGGTTGTGAACTCCAGTTTCTGGAAAAGCCCCACTTTCCACATGCCAAACGCGCTTATCAGCACCGCGGCAACCACGACTATCAGCATAATCTTTAACGCTTTCATTAATTCCTCCTTAATACTTCATGCCACCCGCTTGGAAGGGTATGAAGTATATTCCTTAAATATTTTATTTATTATACGAACTCTTGCCCGATATTTCAAGCAACACTTCTTTTGACTTTCTTACCGCGGCCGAGCGGTGGCTGATATTATTCTTCTCTTCAGAGCTCATCTCGGAAAATGTTCTCCGGCCCTGGCCTTCGGGAACAAAAATGGGGTCGTAACCAAAGCCGTTGGCCCCCTTGGGTGAGATTGCTATTGCTCCCTTCATCTCGCCTTCAACCGTGTAGGTTTTCCCTCCGGGCACTACCACTGCGATTACGCACCTGAACCTGGCCCCGCGATCCTTTTCCGGCACGCCTTCAAGCAGGGAAAGGAGTTTGTTATTGTTGTCTTCATAACTGCATTGCTCGCCTGCGAAACGCGCTGAATAAACTCCGGGCTCGCCGTTTAATTTATCCACCTCAAGGCCGGTGTCATCCGCGAAGGCGGCCAAGCCTGTAAACTCCGATATAACCCTGGCCTTTTTTACCGCGTTTTCTTCCAGTGTCGCGCCGTCTTCAACGATTTCCGGGACATCCCGGAAATCAGCCAGGGACAAAACCTCGATTTCACCGGGCAGCGCCATGTCCGAAAAAATCTCCTTTATTTCCCTGAGCTTGTTCCTGTTGTTAGTGGCGATTACCAGCTTCATAGTTTGACAAGTTTTTTCTGGCGGGCTATGACCTGCTTGATGCCTTTCTTGGCAAGATCCAGCATTTCCTTCATGTCTTTGTCAGTGAAAACCTTGCCTTCAGCGGTTGACTGGACTTCTATGTACTCGCATTTATCCGTCATTACCACGTTCATGTCCACCTGCGCGGCATTGTCTTCGGAACAGCACATATCAAGAATCTTTTTGTTATTGACTATCCCGACGCTTATGGCGCCGATATAACTCTTGATGGGGTTGTTAAATAGTTTCTTTTCCCTGATCAGTTTCTGTATGGCCTGGCTTAAAGCTATAAAAGCGCCGTTTATGGACGCGGTCCTGGTGCCGCCGTCCGCTTGGATGACATCGCAGTCAATAATGATGCTCCTTCTACCCAGTTTTGACAGGTCTACGATCGCCCTGAGGGACCT
>MGVM01000107.1 GCA_001800495.1 Elusimicrobia bacterium RIFOXYB2_FULL_48_7 | reverse complement strand
TGGATGTAGAGCTATTAACGCCTATTGCTATGGATAAGGAATTGAGGTTTGCCATAAGAGAGGGCGGGCACACGGTCGGAGCCGGAGTTGTAACTGAAGTAGGTGAATAAATATCCGAAGGTATATTTTAAAAAAAGCGAGGAACAATGGGCGAAAGAGTAATTAAAATACTTGTTTGTAGCGTCTGCAAGAATAAGAATTATCATTATGTCACCGGCAAGAAAAAGGAATACAAGGTTGATATAAATAAATTCTGCAAAAAGTGCAGAAAACACACCCCGCATAAAGAAACAAAATAAGGCGCTTCTTTGGGGGTATAAGCTAATGGTAAACTGCTGGTCTCCAAAACCGGTTTTGAGGGTTCAAATCCTTCTACCCCCGCTTTTTATATACCTCTTTCCATTTAAGAAAACATGAAAATATTAGTTGTTGGCGGAGCCGGTTATATCGGTTCGCACATGGTTGCGGAACTACTGGACAACGGGCACGACGCGGTGATCCTTGATAATCTCTCCAAGGGCCACAGGAAGGCCGTGCTTGGAGGTGAGTTCATCAAGGGCAGCCTGCTGGACCAGAAGTGCCTGGACAAGGTTTTCAGCGGCAACAGGATTGACGCGGTGATGCATTTCGCGGCAGACAGCCAGGTGGGCGAATCAATGGTGAAGCCTGACCAGTATTTCAGAAACAATGATGTCGGCGGGCTCAACCTCCTGGATGCCATGAACAAACACGGCGTGAAAAAGATAATATTTTCATCCACCGCGGCCATTTTCGGCGAACCCGATAAAATCCCCATTGAAGAAAACAACACTAAACTGCCTACAAACCCTTACGGGGAATCAAAGCTTATTTTTGAAAAAATACTGAACTGGTACGATAAAATTTTCGGCATAAAATACGCCGCGTTAAGGTATTTCAACGCCGCCGGCGCGCACAAATCAGCGAAAATAGGGGAGGACCACAAACCTGAAACACACCTTATCCCTATCGTGCTGCAGGCAGCCCTGGGGCAGAGGGAACAGGTTGACATTTTCGGCGGCGATTACGAAACAGCAGACGGGACCTGCGTGCGGGATTATGTGCATATTATCGACCTGGCGCAGGCGCACTTGCTTGCCCTGGAAAAACTCGCGCAAGGCTCGCAGAGCACCCAATATAACCTGGGCCACGGCCAGGGTTTTTCGGTAAAACAGGTATTGAAAGCCGCTGAAGAAGTTACCGGAAAAAAAATAAAGTCAAGGATCGCGCCCCGCCGCGCCGGAGACCCCGCGAAACTGATTGCCAGCTCGTCAAAAATAAAAAAAGAACTCGGCTGGAAACCCCGGTACGAGGATATCCATTCAATAATAGATTCCGCCTGGAAGTGGCACAAGTCCCACCCGAACGGTTATTCGAAAGCCTGACCTTGAATTAATCTGTATTGGTACTGCCTTGCGGGGTTTTAGGAATGAAAAATTTCTGCCTGGGATAGATCAACTGCGGTATTTTTATTTTCTTCTTGTTCGCTTCCCAAATTCTGGGCCACAACCACCCCTTGCCGTAATGCCTGTTCATCGCCGCTATTTTCCATAGACAATCGTGTTTTTTTACCCTGTAATATACGCCTGATTTGCTCTCTTTAGGGGCGGACTTGAATTCTTCAATAGCCTGTCTCGCAAGCAGGATCGCAGTCTCGTAATTCCCTGATTCATACTCGTTTTTCGCTTCTTTCAGGGTTCCCTGGCCTTTGGACACGTCTTTCTGCGATTTTCTCGCTATCAGCCGGTATTCTCCACCGACAGCTATCGCTTCGCGGGCTGTTTTTTCCTTGTTTTCAGTTACGGTTTGAGCCGGGATAATTGGGGACTGGCTGGGTTTCTGCGGGGAGTCCTGGATCTCCGTGATTGTTATATCCTCCGGGCTTTTCCCTGTGTCCGGGGACGGCCTCTTTTTATTCTGGGCAATAAAAAGCCCGATCGCGCCCAGTACAATCAGTATCAGTATCAAGTGTAATCGGGTAAGTCTCATTATCCTTACGCAAAAGCTTTGAAGTCTATATTCGGGAAAATATTATCCTTGCCTTCAAGCCATCTAAGATGGCCTTCATCTATGGTAGAGTTTTTTACCTGTTCATAAAGGCTTGTGAACTCCAGGATGTGTTCCCTGGTGCGTTTTTCCGCGTATTCCACCATGGTTTTTGTGGTCATTATGAAAGCCCAGTCAGAACTTTGCGCAAGCAGAAGCTCCCTTGCCGCCTGGTTCAGGGCGCGGACTTTCAAACTGTCGGTTGTGTTAGAGTTATTTTCAGCGATTTCAATCATACGTTCGGCCATTTTGTGCAGGTGCCTGTAAATCCAGTCGTTTGTGCCGTTAAGCCATACCTCATAATAACCCTTGTCACCCCAGGAGGAAGCGGCAGGCGAAATTACCTGGTTTTTCGGGAATTTTTCAAGGTATTCCGAGGGTGTTATGGGAACAATGGTTTTCTGGTCGTAAAATATTTTCCTGAAGAGGTAATTTATGAAATCAGGGCCTTCATACCACCAGTGCCCATAAAGCTCCGCATCGTACATAGAAACTATCAGCGGCTCTTTGCTTATGTAGCCGTGCAGGTGTTTGATCTGCTGTTCGCGGTTGAACATGAAATTTCCCGCGTGGCTTGCCGCTTTATCAAGCGCCCATTGAGGGTTATACGGCTGCTTATCATTCAGCCCTACCTTGCCCGTAATCCTATAGTATTTTATTCCCACGTTCCTGCGCACACCGTCGCTGTGCAGGTGAGGCTTGATGTAGTCGTAATCAAGGTCGTAACCGACATCCCTGTAAAATTCCCTGTAATTCGGATCGCCCGGGTAACCGGTTTCAGCGCTCCAGACCTGGTGCGCTGTTTCCATATCACGGGCGAAAGCAGCCACGCCGCTTGGGCAATAGACCGGTGCGAATACACCGTATTTAGGCCTTGGCGTGCCGTAGATTATGCCGTGGGATTCCAGGAAGAAATAAGATATTTTTTCCTCTTTGAGTATCTGGTCAATTCCGGGGGTGTAAGCGCATTCTGAGAGCCATATGCCGCGGGGCGGCCTGCCGAATTTTTCCTGGTAGTCTTCGCGGGCTATCCTTACCTGGGCCCTTACTGCTTTTTCATGGACTTTCAACGGGAGAAACCCATGTGTCGCGCAGCAGGTGACTATTTCAAGCTTGCCGGTATCCTGGAGGTTCCTGAATGCTGTTATAAGATTGCAATGATATTTTTCGAACATCCGCCTGGCGTTTTTAAGTTTCGCCTCGTACATCTTCGCTGTTTCAAGGAATTCCGGGATATAGCGGTTGCGCCAGGTTTCTTTTTCGGCCAATTCGCAGAGGCTGTTAATATAGCGCAGGCACCTTTTTTGGAGGAGCTCGTCGCAGAACATGTTCGCCAGGGGAGGTGTGATGGACATGGTTACCCTGAAGTCAATACCTTCTTCAAGGAATTTTTCAAATATTGTAAGGAGGGGGATATAGGTTTCTACAACACCTTCATAAAACCAGTCTTCTTCCAGGAAATCGTCGTATTCCGGGTGCCGGACGTACGGGAGATGTGCGTGGAGAACCAGGCACCAGTAACCTTTTGGTTTCATAGGCATAATTTGATCATCGCGTGGACTTGCATTTTCTGACTTCGCTTTTTATCAGCGTGTTGCCCTGGGTGTCGCGTATCCTGGCGACGATTTTGTGTTCCATCACAGGGTAGTTTGACCAGTCAAACCAGAAATAACCGGCCGCCATGCGGCACGGGGTCCAGTTGCCGTTGTCTATGGCGATTTCTACCCAGTTATTCTCATGGCATAGGCTTAAAGGGGCGCCTATCCTAATGGTATAGTGGGTGTGGTTTATGCTTTCGCCTTCAACAGGGCAGTCGATAACCAGGTAATATTTCGGGTTGGAATTCAAATTTGCCCCGGTTGAACCGGGTTTTTTGATAAATTCTTTTGGTTTTGTGGTTTTTTTGACGGGTTCAACAACTGCTGTGTTTTCTGCTTTTTTTACATTTTTTTTTGGCGGCATAAATATTCTCCTTATCTTCTGAGCATCCCTAAATTATTTTGTTGTGCGCGTTACCTTGAACGTGATCTTCTTTGACATTGAACCGTCCTTTGACGTCGCTTTTATCGGCAGGGGTATTTCTCCGTCATGGAGGTGCATTCTCAGGGAAAAACTGCCGTCCGGGTTTAGCTTGACTTCCTTGTCGCCGATGGTCAGTTTTGCGTCTGATTCGGTTGTCCCGTAAACTATCAGCTCGGTATCTGCCCTGAGCCAGAAGTTCTTGCCTTCCTTCACTACGTGGGCTTCCACGGGCCTGTTGAACGATGAAACATGCGATGAGGGCATGGACATAAGCTGTTCCCATCTTTCCTTCATTAGCCTTGATACGTCGAACGAACTTTGCCCGATCTTGTCTATCCCCGAAAGCTTGACCATTTTTTCGAATTCCTTCTGAAGTATGGCCCAGTGCTCATCGGTAACGGACGAGACGCCGTGACGCGGGAGGCTGAGGAAGTTTGAACGGGCTATCAGGATAAACCTGCCATCAGGCAGAAGCAGTCCAAGGTCAACGCACCATGCGCGGTTGACCTCCGGTACGTTGATATACCAGTTTTCGGCTTCTTCGCTTACGTATATGTCGAAATGTTTGTGCGCGTTACTGCCGTTGAAATCAATATCGGTTACATCGTAAACCCGCAGGGTAAGTTTTCCTTTATTGCCGTGCTCTTTCTTGAGTTTGTCCCTGGTTTCACGGTTTATTTCCCAGTAAGCGTAACTCCAGAACGGGTCCCTGGGCATCAATACTATTTTAGTGTCGCCGTAGTTTTTTGGAAGTTCGTTTTGAACCGTGCTGCGCACGGCCCTGGTTGTGTTTTTACCGCTTGTTGAAGAAACCATAAGCCTTACCCCCGGCAGGACACAAATTTATTCTCGTGGCCTGCTTAGTTCATAAAATATTATTGCGCTTGCTGATGCTACATTTAAAGAAGAAATATTCCCGGTGAAACTGTCTTTCGGGGGTATTTTAAGCAGGAAATCACATTTCTGCCTTACCAGCCTTCCCAGGCCGGTCCCTTCGCTTCCCAGCACTACGGCCACCGGTTTCGGGACATCCGCCCCGCGGACGGGCTTCCCGTCGTTGCTGTCGGCCCCTGCGATCCAAAAACCTTCTTCTTTCAATTTATCAATAGCGTAAACAATGTTGCTTACCTGCGCCACCGGCACATATTCAAGCGCACCGGAAGAAATCTTGGCGACAGCCTCAGTCAGTCCCGCCGAATTCCTCTTCGGGATTATGATTCCCATGATACCAAAAAAACACGCGTTGCGCAATATTGCCCCGAGGTTCTGGGGGTCGGTTATTTCGTCGAGCAGGCAAATCACGGGCTTGTCGGTTTTTTTCGAATTCAACATGATGTCTTCGAGGCTCACGTATTCCTTAGCGAGTGTCATTGCCGCCACGCCCTGGTGGTTCTTGAAATTCGAAAGCTTGTCGAGTTTCTGGATGTCGATGAAGGTGTATGGAATACTTGCAGCCTTGGCCATGTCTACTATCTGCTTAATGTTTTCACCGGAAGCGCTTTTTGAGATAAGGATCTTGTTAATTTCCCTGGGCCGGGTTTTCAGTGTTTCCAGCACCGGGTTCTTTCCATAAATGATCATTTTACGTTCACCTGTCTTACCCTGGGCCCGGACGGGGTGTCTTCGACAACGTAGCCCAGGGAATCGATTTTTTTTCTTATTTCATCAGCTTTAGCGAAGTCTTTGTTTTTCCTGGCATCCAGGCGCTGCTGCACCAGGGACATAATTTCATCGTTTGCCGCCTGCCTGGAAGGCAATATGAAACCCAGCACGCCGCAGATTTCGGTTAATTTAGAAAGGCTGTATTTAATCGCAGATTTGTTGATATCTGAGGACCTGTCGGTCTCGAAAGAATACAGCTGGTTAACAAGCCCGTGCAGGGCAGCAAGGGCCTCGGAAGTGTTGAAATCGTTGTTCATGCTTTCAGTGAATTTTTTCACGTATTCATCGGCAAGGTTTTTGTGAAACTGTGTCAGTCCGCCTTCCGGGGCCGAAGGGATCAGGTTTTCCGCTATTTCTTTTGCCCGGGTTATGCGCTCCCAGCCGTTTTTCGCTTGTTCAAGTTTATTATCGGAAAAATCAAGCGGGGTCCTGTAGTGCTGTGAAATAAGGAACAGGCGGACGACAGGAGGGGCGTATTTGGCGAATATGTCACTCAACGCGAAGAAATTGCCCAATGATTTCGACATCTTTTCTTTGTTGATAGTCACAAACCCGTTGTGGATCCAGTAATTGGCGAAAGGTTTTCCCGTAGCCGCTTCAGACTGGGCTATTTCATTTTCGTGGTGCGGGAAAATAAGGTCCTGCCCGCCACCGTGAATGTCCAGGGTTTCAGTTCCTATTTCATGCAGGGACATGGCTGAGCATTCAATGTGCCAGCCGGGCCTGCCCTTGCCCCAGGGGCTGTCCCAGGACGGCTCTTCCGGCTTGGAAGCTTTCCAAAGGGCGAAATCTAGCGGGTCGCGTTTTTTTTCTCCCGGCGCTATCCTTGCGCCGACAAGCAGGTCATCGGTATTTCTTTTTGATAGCTTTCCGTAACCCTCGAATTTTTTCACTGAATAATAAACATCGCCTTCAACCGCGTAGGCATAGCCTTTTTCAACAAGCCGGGTTATAGTCGCCAGTATTTCAGGAATGTGCTGAGATACCCTGGGATACTCGCTGGCTGGCTTGATGTTGATTTTTTTGCAGTTTTCGAAAAAGTCGTCTATGAATTTTTCGGCGAGTTCTTTATAACCGATGTTCAGTTCTTTTGACCGGTTGATTATCTTGTCGTCAATGTCGGTGAAATTTTGCACGTATTCAACGTTGTATCCGCTGTATTCAAAATACCTCCGGATAGTGTCAAAAACTACGTAGCACCTGGCGTGTCCCAGGTGGCACCTGTCGTAAGGAGTGATGCCGCAGACATACATTTTTATGTTATTTGAAGATATGGGGGTAAATTCTTCTACCTGCGAAGAGAGGGTGTTGTGGAACTGGATCTTATTCATTAAGTTGACAAGTCACTTACCGGCAAGCAGTGCGACGCTGTAGCAGGCGATTCCTTCACTTTTTCCTATAGGGCCGATGCCCTCACTGGTTGTTGCCTTGATATTGATGTCCGGGGTGCCGAGGATTCCTGAAATATTTTTTTTCATTCCTGCGCGGAAAGGCATGATTTTCGGTTCCTGGGCAATCACGGTGCAATCGATGTTCACTACCTTGTATCCCCGTGATTTAATAAGCTTAAAGGTTTTTTCCAGCAGAACCATGCTTGAAATATCTTTGTATTTGTTGTCTTTATCGGGGAAATGGATGCCTATG